>SVKD01000020.1 GCA_015068645.1 Oscillospiraceae bacterium | reverse complement strand
GCATCAGAAATTTCTTAAGAAATTTGCATTTATCTGTGCACTTAGTTTTGATGTGTATGTGAAGAAGCTGATCATTGAGAAGCTGATAGATGATTTGCCGGATGTGGGAGATAAGAAGAAATCCTGACAGTAGGCAGTGAGCATTTTATTTTTATAATATAAGAAGGACCGGTACCTGCCAGGTCAATAGCATTAAGTTAAAGGTAACAAAGAGAAGCCAGCATCATTTTTTGATGTTAACTTCTCTTTTTTGCAGATATTAACTCTGCACAATAATATTTAATCTATTTCGACAAAATCTTTATCCATTGCGGCTTTCGCTATTTCTTCGAATTCTCTGTCTGGATTCCAGAATAGTTCCGAACAGGCGGCCATCGGGAAGAACACACCGCCATCATACGTTCCCGCCATACATACGTTAGCGTTTCCGTGAGAAACGTCTTGAATCCATTTGACAAATGCGGTTGCATATTTTCCAAGGTGCATCCAGTCTGCAGTATGAGCACGCCACGAATTTTGACGGAGCTTTTTATCGTGTTCCCGTATTTCTGCGCTGTTTTCACCTAAAATGAACGGGCCGGACTGGTCGACGAAACGTGCCCATTCCAATTTGGCAAATCCTTTGAGGATGATGCAGGTGGGAGCGTCTATACCGCGAAGGCACAGAATACTTTTTGTAAAATCCAACGTTTGTTCAAACTCTTTTTCATATCGCGCTTTGTCTTTAGGACGCAACAGCCCCATAGCAAATGGAAATGTTCCGCCGTTTTCCCAAACGATTTCGATGCGCTTATCCACCTTGGCAATTTCATCCAAATGCTTGTGCACAGAATTAGCATGAAGACCGAACTGAATGTGCAAATTCGGATAGCGTTTTAATAATTCCCCTGCAGTATCATTTACAAATTCCGTAACCGTCTTTGCAATAGAGCGACCGCCAATATTATCATCCATTCTTTCGGTGAAGGATTGAAAGTAGATCCCCGCGTTAGTGTCCGCGTACAGTTCTTCATATTCTCTGATAACCTGTTCTTTGAGCTCTTGCAGGAATTCATCGGTTAATGTGGTCATTTTGGCGCACCCTTGCCATCCCCAAGAGTAGCCCCAAAGGATCTCGATGCCCAGTGAATCTGCGTAAGTGCATATATCATCCGCGTTCAGCGGTTTATATTGATTCCACAGAACAATCTGGTTGAGGCCTTGTCTTGCCGCTTGTTCGAAAAAGAGTTTGTAATCGTTTATGGGGTGGCCCCAGACAAAGATACCTCTGTTTTTAAAGGTCGGCGCTGAGGTGATAGTACAATTCGGAAGTTTTTGGTCGAATATTCGTTTGGTGTACACCATACCGCCTGATTGCGGTGCGTATTTCGGTGCATAATGGTCCAATAAACAGGTGGCACCATAAAATAAATTGATAGCTTTTTTAGCAGTGATAATCACGAGTGAAAAAGCCGGATCAACGGGATTGTCAATGATTTTCAGCAGATACGCATCTTCTGTAAGCTCGTCTTCATTCACATATTGCTGTATGAGCGCACTGTCCTGCCATTGACTTATAAGAATGGTATTTTTCGCTAAATCTATGCCGATAGCTTCCTTGATGATGGGCAATACGTAAATGGAATAGATGCCCTCTTCGCGAAGCACCCTTTTGCCTACTTCTTTGTTCAAAAATTCAATGGCGCGTCTTTCAGGCCCTTTGAAATTGTTGTATACGATCTGCCAAGCTGTTTGTTTTTTTGTTTTGTCTGCGGAAATTACGTGAATGTTATCTATCATTGTTATACCTCCTTTTCTTCATTCTAAACAAAAACACGCAAGAAAACAATGGAATAAGTAAAACAGAAATGTAACTTTTCGAAAGCATTGACAGTGTGAAACGAGCATGATAGAATACCCAAAGAGGTGATTGCACGATGAAGAACGTACCGTTATCTGAATTTTATACAACGACATATATTGTACAATGTACGAACTATTTAAATCAACGATGGGACAGGGGTAAAGTATGGCAATGTATCACCAAACCCAAAGCCGAAAATCTGTTGTTGTACTTTAAAAATGGCTGTGCAGTGTATTCATTTGACGACGGAGAGACGCTGACGGTAAAAGCAGGTGATATTTGCTACACCCCTGTGGGGTGCAGATATTCTATATGTTTTGAGGGTGCGGATATCATCGAAACATCTGCAATGCGGTTTAAAATGTTTGACGAGCAGGGGAAAGAAATTACATTTGCAGACAAGCCTACAGTTTTTGGCAACAAAATCAGAAATACAAAACTGTTTGAGAGTGCACAAAAACTTAGTGAAAAAACCATACAGATTCCTGCAAAATATCATGCGTTGCTGTATGAATTCATAAGCGATTACGGTCATGAGATTGCCGGACGTAAGTTTATGAATTTCCCTTTGATAGAAAAAGGGGCTTCCTATCTTAATGCACATATTGAAGAAAATATCAGTGTAGAAGGGGCTGTCGCACTAACTGATGATTAATTCAGTTGGAGCGGTAGCTCAATTTTCATGCAAAAAAATAAATCCCAGACTTCGAAAAGTAAGGGATTTATGGTAAAATGAATGTATGACCAAACACATTATTTTACAAAAAGATTATACCAAAAATCCCAACGGATTTCAATTAAAA
>SVKD01000019.1 GCA_015068645.1 Oscillospiraceae bacterium | reverse complement strand
TGCAAGACCATATTACTCAAAATTACTATCTCTGTACAGACGAGATTTTAGCAGGTCTCGGTCAAATGTATACCCAAGATGAACGCTTCAAAAATAACATCGATAAGAATGCAGATGGTACGGCGGTATTTGTCTGTGGGGCAATTGAATTCTATTGTTACAAGTAAAATTCAGTTTGTCAAATCAAATAGGAGCAAGGTTGAAATATGCCTTGCTCCTTTTCTTTGCATTATTCACACAAATGAATAAAAATGTCAATTATGCATACCAATACTTATCTAATACAGAGACTTTTTATAAATAATCAGCTCACTGCTTAAAGCGGTATCCAAATTTACTTTAATGCCGCAATTTACCAACTCAAATGCAGATACGATTGTCTTGGCACCGGAATTATCCATAGTGATTTCATAGTTTGCACCAAGATCTAAACCTCTGGGATACACCGTCACAAACTCATCCTTTAAGTCATAAAGACCAAACACACCAATGATACCACATTCTGCATTTTTAGCAGAACGTTCCAGAACGGTCACTCCCTTGGGATGCAATCCGCCGCATTCGGGTGTGTGATGGAAAATCAAGCCATCCTTTGCATAGGGGCGCACCACCTCTTTATAAAGGTTGAAGGTATGCTTGATAAAGGCAATCTGATTGGGGTTATATTGGCTTCCCATACAGTTGAAGGTATTTACAGACGGTTTTCCAAAAATTGTTCTTCTTGCCTGAAAATCAAGGGAACCGATAATATGACTGTTCATACCGCCGGTAAGGCCATCCACCTTTTCGGGCGGAAGCACCATGGTCATACCGTTGGTAATAGCAATGCTTCTTGGTGCTTTCTGCCAATCGGTCACCCAGGTGTGTGTAAAGTTACGCACAAAATCAAGAGTGGTTCTGCTACCGCCGGAAGCACAGTTTTCAAACACAACATTGGGATATTTTTTTCGTAATCTGCGATACATATCACAGGTATTTTTATAATACTCGTGCACACCGCTTCGCACTACACCGCTCTTTTCGTCCTGAATATACCATTCACGGGCTTCCACGTTGAAATCCAGTCTGAAAAGCTCCAGGTGATATTCTTCAATGATTCTTGAAATTTCAGATTCTACCCACTGTACCGCTTCAGGGTTTGCCATATTTACAATACGGCTGGGATTACCGTCAAAGGTAACCCCTCTCCACTCGGGATGTTCTTTTAAAATTTCTGCTTTGGAACCAAAAGATTCCGGTTCCATCCATAACCCGAAAAGTAAGCCCTTGGAATGTGCATACTCCCGGATTTCACCGAAATCTTTGCCATATTTTGCTTCGTCGGCATACCAGTTTCCGGTACCGTCACTCCAGCCGGCAATTTCTTCACCTTCCGGTAGATACCAACCTGCGTCCAACACAAAGGTTTCTGCCCCAACCATAGCTGCAGTGTCAATAAAATGCTTTGCTGCTTCAAAGGTCATTGCTCTTTCAGGTCCAACGCCGCTGTTAACCAACCCGGATGCAGCCATTTCCTGCTCCGGCAAGGTAAACACACTTCTTCTGGTATGTGCGTGCATCATATTAACAGCATCATCAAAAGAACCGCTGGTTGCAGTGATATGAACCTCAGGACTCACATAGGTTTCTCCCGGATTTAAAACGTCAATAGGATGTTCAGAATCAATTTCAATGTGAAACTCCAGATATGCCACCCCGGCATTGTGTTTTAAATCAAAGGTGATTTCATAACCGCCCGTCCAGGCAAGCTGACAAAAATATAAGGTTCCGTAGGCATTGTTTTTTAGCATAAAAGCAGGATGACGGAAGCGTTCATTCTGAAATTTTCCGCAAAAGCCGTATCGTGCCACAGGAAGCTTATGCCAGCCAAACAATCCTTCTTCTCCCCAGTTACTGCTTTCAAAATATCCCACAGAATATAAATCGGAAAGGTCTTTGGATTGCAACACCTCGTGAATTGCTCCAACATAGTCCACAGCACCTCTCATAGGTGAAACTCTGCTGATATTGATTGCTTTATCGGTATGATTGGTAAGGGTGATATATCGGGTCATCACCGAAGTGCCGTCCAAAATGGTATGTACACAAGAACCAACATCCAGCAAAGTATTTTTTAAGAAAACAATCCCGTGCAGCACTTCTGTCCCATTTTCCAAAACTTCGGTATTGGATTCAAATTTTTCAAATTTCCAGTGATGTGTCAAGGTTCTTCCGTCTACTTCAATGTCAAATGCCTGCGGTGAAAAATAACAGTTGGGATTCAATCTGGTATTCATCCCGTCCTGAACATTCAGCGTAAACCCTGCAGTATTCCATCCGGCAGAACGATAGATGCCACCATCTGCCACCTCTTCATAAACCGTGTTCCCAAAACGATAGGAAAACACCTTTTCTTCACCGTCGGTGAAGTGATGAATATCTTTAAAGTCAGCTACCTTCAGCATAAAAACTCTTCCTTTCGCCTTCGCTGTGAATGTATCGGTACTTTTTTATATTATCAGTATAAATTATATCATAATATAAGGAAAATGCAAATAATTGTTTTATTTTTGTGTGAATTTATTTTCTATACAATGTAAAACTTACAAAATCAGACACGTCCCTATTTGTACTTACTAAATGAAGCCCTCTTTTTTTCCAGTACTCTCTGTCTATGTAATTCAGGAGCTATTAGTGCCATTTTTTTCTTCCGGTAAATTCAGAATTTTCTTAATTTCCTCCGCAATAATTTCTTTAGAATCAACTGTCTTCACAAGATCGAAAAACGTATACAAATTTTCCTTTAAAAAAATTTTAGCCGATAGATGCAATGTATCATCAGTTTGAAATATTTGATAGCGTCTTTCTAGCTTTCCTTCTTTCATTAGAGACAGAATAAAAAGGAATGTGCCTATTTTTACACATTTCTATCCCCTGCTTGTAATTTTATTCAATCAAACTATATCATATTAAAAATATATTGTCAATGAAATATATACAAACAAGCCCCCCGATTTCAATTCAAAAAATAAAAAAAGCTTTGCGAAAGGCAAAGTTTTTTTGTAATACTTATTCCTTATTCATTATTCCCTATTCCTTTCCAAAAATCCGGGAGAAATACGGTTTAGTGAAGAGTGAAGAAAGAATAGAGAAAAAGTAAAAATCCCCATTCTTTCGAATGAGGATTTTTGGTGACCCGTGAGAGAATCGAACTCTCGTTACCGCCGTGAAAGGGCGGTGTCTTAACCGCTTGACCAACGGGCCAAAATATGGTCCCGATACGGATTTCTCCGTATCGGGATGGCGCCTTAAGATGGACTCGAACCAACGACCCTGCGGTTAACAGCCGCATGCTCTACCGACTGAGCTATTAAGGCATAAAACCGGCAACTATCTATCTTCCCGGGCAGTCTCCCGCCAAGTATTTTCGATGCATGAGAGCTTAACTTCCGTGTTCGGGATGGGAACGGGTGGGGCCTCTCCGCTGGTCACCGGTATGGTTGAAAGTATCTTGTACCTTCAAAACCGAATAATACGAACTTTGCTTATGACAGATTCTGTAACTTTGTTTCCTTGTATCACTTATGCATATCTTCTATGCTCTGGTCAAGTCC
>SVKD01000018.1 GCA_015068645.1 Oscillospiraceae bacterium | reverse complement strand
GTTGTTTTCTTTAACATTGTGAAAAACCTCCATGATATTTTTTAGTAATGCGGTCGCCAAACCATTTACTATTATATCATGAAGGTTTTTCTTTTGCTAAAGCTTTTTTATCTTCCCCCAGTAGAACCGGGGGTTTATCTCCACGCCTAAAGACACCAAAGAAAAAAGGCATCCGTTCTCGGATGCCTTTATGGTTGCGGGAGGCGGATTTGAACCACCGACCTTCGGGATTATCGCTTCGCGCCGGTTTGCGGTGCCCAAAACTGCTTTTGTCTCGCTGCTCGCTCGACGCAGTTTTGACCGCTGCACCAATGGTCACTCTCTCGGACCGCCTCGCGGCGTTCGTGACCATTGCCCAACGAGCCACGCTCGTCGGTCTCATTACTTCCGTTTCTCATAAAAGAAAAAGGCATCCGTTCTCGGATGCCTTTATGGTTGCGGGAGGCGGATTTGAACCACCGACCTTCGGGTTATGAGCCCGACGAGCTACCAAACTGCTCCATCCCGCGTTATAAACGCTTGAGTAAGGAAATATGGTGCCGGAAACCGGAATCGAACCGGTACGGGAGTCACCTCCCACAGGATTTTAAGTCCTGGGCGTCTGCCAGTTCCGCCACTCCGGCGCATCTCTCTTACTCAAGCGCTAAACTATAATACCATACTAGAAGCGATTTGTCAAGAGATTTCCCAAAATTTTTTTCTAAAATTTGTAAATGATGTTTTTTTGCCGGTTTTCTAATATAGAATATGTGTAAAAATGTACCTTTAGAACCGGATGCAGCACAAATGATAAAATGCTCATTCATGCTGCATCTTGCCCATCAGAAACCGGTAAGATTATCCACAATCTGACCCGCTGCTTTTAACATTCTGGCAGCTTTTTTCTTCAAATGAGCGTTTTCTTTTTCGGAGCGCAAAGGGTCTAATACCATTCCTGCTACGGCGCCTACAATCATTCCTGCAAGAATACCCTTCATATAGTTGTTTCGCTGCATAGTTGCCTCCCAAAAATCTATAATATCAAAGCTTTGTGTTTGTTAGTATCGCCCGTTTGGCGCTCACTTATGCAACTTTTTTTTACCATTTTATTGCATTGTTTTTTCCATTTCCCGTTTTAATTTTGCAATGATTTTTTTCTCCAGACGGGAAATATAAGATTGAGAAATTCCCATCATATCCGCCACTTCTTTCTGGGTTTTTTCATCCTGACCGAAGATGCCGAACCGAAGTGAAATAATCAGCTGTTCCCGTTTGGACAATTTGGAAATGGCTTCCACCAGGATTTCTTTTTCCAATTTTTTCTCAATTGCCTTATGAATAATGTCTCCGTCTGTTCCCAAAATGTCGGACAAAAGCAGTTCGTTTCCGTCACCATCCATAGAAAGCGGCTCATCCAAGGACACATCATTTCGCTGATTGGAAATTTTACGAAGATGCATTAAAATTTCATTTTCAATGCATCGGGAAGCATAGGTGGCAAGCTTGATCGCTTTTTCCTGATTAAACGAATTCACTGCTTTGATCAGACCGATGGTACCGATAGACGTTAAATCTTCCAATGATACTCCCGTATTTTCAAACTTTTTGGAAATATACACCACCAGCCGAAGATTATGTTCAATCAACGTCTGCTTGGCTTTTTCGTCTCCCAGATTGGCAATAAGCGCTTCCTCGTGTTCCGGATCCAAGGGTGGAGGCAGCACATCGGAACTGCCCACATAATGACATTCCCGCCCGAACAGACGGACAATCAGATTCCAAAACTGCAAAATTATTTTTTTCATCGTATCTCCCTTTCCCCTACTGCATAAAAACGGCAGGATTACAAATGGCGTCATACCCTTCATGACAGAAAAAATCCGACCAGGCAACCACCGCTTTCACAGGCTTTTCGTCGCAGGTAATAAGATCCGGTTTAAAGGCATATAAAATGCCGTCATTCTCAGTAACGGTACGGCAAGGAATCACTCTCAGATTGCGCACATTTTCAGGAGTATGTATGTCAAACAACGGTTTTAACAGTTCGGAATTGACAACAATGACACCCGTTTGTTCCAACGGGTCTTTCAAGCGGTTTCCCGTGTCTAAAAAGGTTTCCAGACGAATTTTTTGGTTTTGGTAAAACAAACAGATGGTTTTCTTTTCCGCAGTGGATTTCTGGCGGATGGTTTCTAAATAAAACCGTCCGCATATCACCAGTAAAAAGGAGCCGATTACCACAGCAATTAGGGTAACCTGATTAGCATTGTCGGAAAAAAAGGATGACGAAAAACGGATTCCGCCTGCCAAAGTAAACCCAAGCAGATAATAAAGCAACCACAGTCTTACAAACTCTCCCGTATTTCGGGGCCGAAAGGTAACAAAAATCATAACGGATGCTACCAGAATCTGAAACAGCATATGTTCTAAAAATTGCCAAGCTCCCGTCAGCAACAAACAAAAATAGAAGCTTCCCAACAGGCTCCCCAAAAAGGCTCTGCCAAAAGAAAATTTTCCTCCTCTTGCATAGGCGGTGAGAAACAACAACAACAGATTCATTACCACATTATAAAGAAATAAAATATCAAAATAAATAACGGTTTGAGTCATAGCAATGCTCCTTTTTTGCGTTTCATTCAGCGTAAAGAGAGTATAGCACAACAAATCTGAAAATTTTAGTCTATTTTGTCGGGAAGA
This sequence comes from Oscillospiraceae bacterium, assembly GCA_015068645.1. Taxonomy (NCBI): domain Bacteria; kingdom Bacillati; phylum Bacillota; class Clostridia; order Eubacteriales; family Oscillospiraceae; species Oscillospiraceae bacterium. The sequence goes on along the minus strand of SVKD01000018.1, from coordinate 10,282 downwards.
ACGGCTTTTTCGTTGACAAAATGCCAAGAAATTTATGGTTTGTTATTGTATTTAATGAAAAACTGTGCTATACTGAACTTATCAAAAGAATTCAGACAAAAAAGGAGGGTTGGCTTGTGACGGCAGATTACCGGAATCATCATTCGCAATTGGTCAGAAATTTTTTATCACACAAGCTGACCATTGAAGGAAAATCTCCCCTGACGGTGAAAGAATATGCCTATGATTTGCAAACCTTTTTCCGTTATTTGGTGAAACAAAAGCAAAATCTTGATGCTCCCATAGAAGAAATTGATATTACCAAGGTGGATTTAGATTTTATTCAAACAATTGAATTAACCGATATTTACGAATATTTAATGTACTTAAGCAAAGAAAAAGGAAACGGGGTAAAATCCCGTGCCAGAAAGCTTTCTGCCATCAAATCTTTTTACAAATATCTCACGGTAAAGATGCACCTTTTAGATAAAGATATTGCGAAAGACTTAGAAATGCCAAAGATGCCGAAAACCCTCCCCCGCTATTTAGAATTGGAAGAAGCAAAGCAGCTTTTAAATGCGGTTGACGGCAAACAAAAAGAACGTGATTTTCTGATGCTGACCATTCTTCTAAACTGCGGGCTTCGAGTGTCGGAGCTTCAGAATATCCGCCTAAACCATATTCGCGGAAACACCCTGACCGTAACGGGAAAAGGCAATAAGGAACGACAATTATTTTTAAATGACGCCACCCAAAAAGCCCTGCAAGCTTATCTGGATGTACGCCCCAAAGGACAGAGCGATTATCTGCTCCTTTCTTCCAGAGGAACGCCCATTTCGGTGGCAGGCATTCAATATACGATGAAAAACCTGTTTCGTAAAGCAGGTTTGGATGCCACAAAGTTGTCCACCCACAAACTCCGTCACACCGCAGCAACCTTAATGTATAAACACGGAAAAGTGGATATCAAAACCCTGCAGAAAGTGTTGGGACACGAACATTTAAACACCACCGAAATTTATACCCATACCGACGATACCTTGGTGAAAGAAGCCATTGACTTAAATCCTCTGGCTCATTTTGAGAAAAAAGAAAACGAATAAATAATCAAGAAAGGATGTGCGCTTATGTTGCAATGCAGTTTGGTAACCGGTTCGGAAGGTATGTATAACATTACCGCCGAAATCAAAAAGCAAGTGGAAAAGCAAAATTGGAAGGACGGTTTTTTGCTGATTTATTGTCCACACACCACTGCTTCTGTGGTTGTGAGTGAAAACGTGGACGTGGACGTGAAGGCAGACATTTTATCAGCTGTCAGCCGGACATTTCCGCAAAAAGATGATTATCTGCACTACGAAGGAAATGCTCATGCACACATCCGCTCTACCTTAGCAGGCGTATCCGTAATGCTGATGGTGGAAAATCAAAAGCCGGTTTTGGGACAATTCCAAGGCGTTTATTTTATGGAGTTTGACGGTCCCAGAACCAGAAATTATTATTTAAAGTTTATCCCCACGCCTTAATTCAGGAAGTAAAAAACGGTATTGCATTGCAATACCGTTTTTTTGTTTGCCGCTATATGATCAGAATACACAGCTTGGTTTAAGATACATAACTTTTTTTGATGTTACAGTGTTCCGAAAAATCTTAAAAGAATTAAAATAACCGGAAGAAATCCCAATAAGTTATTTCATGTTGTTTTCGTAGGACTGAATCATTTTCTTTACCATCTGACCGCCTACGGAACCTGCTTCTTTAGAAGTTAAATCGCCATTGTAACCCTGTTTTAAGTTCACGCCGACATCCTGAGCAGCTTCCATTTTAAATTTGTTTAACGCTTCTTTTGCTTCGGGTACTAAATTCTTTTTGCTTGCCATAACAATAAAAATCTCCTTTTTATAATTTATCATCCTCAAAAAAATCGCATTGAAAACCCTCGTTTTCGAAAAGCTTTTTTCGAAGAAGACAGTCATAGTTTGTGCCGCCATACAAAATCTATGCTGGAAATTTTTATCGTTTTTTTGAACTTTTTGATCGGATATATTAGTATTATGCCGTTAACACTTTCACCCGAACACCGGCTAACCTTCCTAAATTCCCGGATAAGGAATTGATTTCGTTGGGCATAGCATCCATCACCACGGAAATGATATTCACATTCTTTTCCCGATAAGGAATCCCCATTCTGCCAACGATTTTATCGGCATACTGATGTAAAAGTGCATTCACTTTATCGCTGACGGATGCATCTTCAACCATGATAGCAACCACTGCAATTTTTGTTTGTTCCATAGTGTTTTCTTCCTTTTTTTTGAAAGAAAAGGCGAGCAAATGCTCGCCTTTTTCGTTATTTTTTTAATTTCCTTACATCACAGATAACGTAAGGCGATGAGAAAATGATGCAAAATTAAGAAATCGAATCAAAGCTCCGCTTTGACAAGCCCGAAGGCGTATATGCTATACGCCGAGCGGTGAGATTCATTGATTCTGCACATTTTATCGAGCCACTATCATAAGGCGATGAGAAAAGGATGCAAAACGGAACAACCGAACCCGCAGGGGTTATCCGAAGCCGTACCTGAGTGTACGGCGAGTGATGAGGTTGGTTCATTTGGCGCCTTTAATCGAGCCGTTACTATTCGACTTCTAAGATGCCGTATTTGTCATCTTTACGCTTATACACAATGCTGATTCCGTCATTTTCCGCATTACGGAATGCAAAGAAGTTGTGTCCCAACAGATTCATCTGCAAAATCGCTTCGTCCACAAACATAGGCTTTAAGGAGATTACCTTAGAACGGGCAACAGTAAACTCTGTTTCTTCGGGCAAATACAGGGTATCTTTTTCTTCCTCATCGGTTTCAAAAGCTTCAAAGGTTTCCTGGATTGCGGCTTCCTTTTTAATTTTGTTTTCGATTTTGGTTTTATACTTTCTGATTTGCTTTTTCAAATTTTCCATCAGTTCATCCATTGCGGTCCAGATGTCGGCATCCGCCTCTTCCACACGGAAGATGGTGTCTTTATAGAAAATAGTTAACTCCACAATGTAGGTATCTTTGATGAGAGACAGGGTCACAGTTGCTTCCGCGTTATCGTCAAAAATTTTGTCGAACTTAGAAAGCTTAGCTGCGAATTTTTCTTTAAAGCTGTCTTTCGCCTGGAATTTTCTTTCGTTAAAAAATACTCTCATACTGATTCTCCTTTGTCTTAGCCGATTCGAAGGGAAAATCCGTGAACTTCGGTTCCTGATCGAACCGAGCTATTATTTTTTATGGAAAGTGAACCTTTCAGCTCACTCCAAAACGAATTAAAGAACCTTTGTGATATGACGGGAAACGTGACAACAGATATTTACCGCTACGGGCATGCCTGCAATATGAGTGGGATGGTCAATAATGTTTACCCACAACGCGGTGTTTTTGCCGCCTAAACCTGCAGGACCAATATCGGTGCTGTTGATTTTTTCCATCAGTTCTTTCTGCATTTTCTGATACAAAGGTTTCTGGGGTACGGTGCCGATAGGCTGAGTTAATGCCACTTTGGAAAGTTTTGCAGCCTGCTCAAAGTCACCACCTACACAAACGCCAACCACAATGGGAGGACAAGGATTGGGTCCTGCAGAGCGAACTGCATCCAATACCACGTTCACCACTCCGTCATAACCTGCGGAGGGAGGCAGCATTGCAATTTTACTCATGTTTTCGCTACCGAATCCTTTGGGTGCAAAGGTGATTTTCATTGCATCACCGGGAACAATGTCGTAGTGAATGATTGCAGGGGTGTTATCCTGCGTGTTCACACGATCTAAGGGATCCGCTACAACGGATTTTCTTAAGTAACCGTCCACATAACCCTGGCGAACACCTTCGTTAATGGCATCGGTGAGATTGCCTTCTACATATACTTCCTGTCCAACTTCCACAAAGAATACTGCGTATCCGGTATCCTGACAGATCGGAATTCTTTCTTCTTTTGCAATATCTGCATTCACAACCAGTTTTTCTAAAATATTTTTTCCAACGGGACTGGTTTCGGTTTTGCATGCACTGCAGATGGACTGATATGCATCATCAGGCAGGATGGTATTGGCATCAATACACATCTGTCTTACAGTTTTGGTAATGTCAGTTGCTAAAATTGTTTTCAATGTTAATCGCTCCTCTTATTTGTTATATTCGACACAAGTGTCGTAAAATCCTTTTTTTATAGAAATTTTTTATAAACTTTTTTTAAAAATCCCAACGGGGCATAATTTTTAATTTGCTGATGTATTCCGGTGCAGCGGGAATCCCGGTCAAAGCGGGATAGAATACCGCAAAAAATACAATCGCTAACGCACAAACACCAATAGGTGCCCACATTGCTTTTCCTTTTTTTGCCACGTTGTTGCTCCAATAGTATCCAACACCCAGTGCCAAAAATGCCACCATGGGGAAATAGTGATACATAAAGGTACAACGAGTTACAAACATCCAGGGAAGCATCTGAGAAAGATAACCTGCCAGAATCACAAAAGCGGGTAGAGTCACTTTCTTTTGCTTCACAGAATCAATCAGCATATAAATGATACCTGCAAGACCGCCCCATAACAGAATGGGATTGCCCATGGTAACAATGGTTTCTCTGGAACCGTCAGCAAGCAGAACACCCTGATGCATCCAAAGAGGTCTTAAGTCTGCCATCCAGTCATACCAGGATGCACTGAAGGGATGGGTTGCAGTCAGCTGACTGTGATAGTTAAACATATGCTGCTGGGCGGAAGTGAAACTCTTCCAGGTGAGTTCCTGATTGAAGGTGCCAAAATAAGGAATGTAGGTGAGATAGTAAATAGCAAACGGAAGGACTGCATACAGCCCCAAAGAATATAAAATCAGTTTGCCTGCCTGGGTATTTTGGGGAGTTTTCTGATATCTGAGCCAGATTGCATACAGATAAATAGCACCAAGACCGATACCGGGATAAATGGCAGCCCATTTGACTGCGGCACCGCATCCGAACATGGCACCGGAAATACCTAAGAACAACAGCGTTTTCCAAGTGATTCCCTTTTCCACATATTCATGAACAAATTCCAATAGAAACGCGAACGCTGCAATAATGAAAAATACCATAAAGGAATCAATAGACGAAATTCTCGTATGAGATAAATGCATAAAGCCAAACGAGAACAAAATGGTGGTTAAAAGTGCCACAATATTGTATCGAAAGAGTCTCTTTGCCAAAAGATAAAACACGGGAATCATCAGAATCGCAAAAACTACTCCCATAAAACGGCAACCAAAGGGATTCATACCAAAGAGGCTGATACCGATGGTAATGATGAGTTTACCCAGCGGCGGATGAGTGGTTTCATACATAGAAATGTCGTTTTTGTATTCATAAGCCGCTCTACCGTGATAAATTTCGTCAAAATAGAAGCTGTTTTCGTAAGAAGGCACTTCAGGAATAGTTTTTGGTTCGTCAGAAAAGGCTGCAGTGTCCACACCATCGGGTGCCAACACCGTGTAAGGAATCATTTCGCCTGCGGTGTTATAGAACGCAAATTCGCCCCATTCGGTGATTTCGTCTGAACCGTTTTCCAACACTTCTAACACCACCTGATTTACCACAGGATTTGCAAGTTTTTCCTGTTGCCAACTAAACACATAAGTGGATTTTTCTTCTTTGCCTGAAAAATTCACATACTGACTGGATTCAGGGCTGTCCTGACGAAGTTTGAAGTTTCGCAAACCATAGCCGGCAAAATAGCGGATTTCCGCTAATTCTACATTATCATCAAATCGGAAGGTTACGGATTGTCCTCTTGCCACTTTCGCATAAGTCTGCGGAGTGTTGTCGGTACTTCCCAAACGATAAAATGCAGCGCCGGCAAAAATTACCATCACACATAACACACTAACCGCACTCTTCCAAGTGAATTTCTGAGAATATTCCCACACTTTCTTCTCTCTTTGGGGATAGTCTGCACGAATCACAGTGAAAACTTCCCACACCAGATACCAAAGAGTGGCTAAATTGGTGATGGATGCAATCACGAAGATCATATTCTGGTAGTTTTCCGTCAGTTCATTCCGAACACCGCCTAAATACCAGAGTGCATAATCTAAGTTTAGGAAATACAGTAAGCTTAATAAACAAGAAATTCCAAAGTATTTTTTCTTACCGGTCACCACGAAAGAAAGCAACAGTAAAACCGGCACAAAATACCAGTAACGCTCATGCATTTTGGAGCCGAGCATAACAATGGCAAATAAATAGGTAGCAAATATCAAGAATAGATTTTTCTTATTCTTATTGAAAATTACAGCCACAATACCGGCAAGTACGCACGCTGCCATCAAAATGGTGCCCCATTTTTCAAAGGTTAAGAACATAAAGGGATCCGTTAAATTTTTCATATTCCCGTTTAACAGCCCAAACAGATTAAAGGTGTTTAAGGATGCATACGGATAAGAAGAGAATGTTTCCTGATATTTAGAAATCAAGAACAAAAGGTCGGGCTTTCCACCTCTAAAGGGAATCATAGAGATGCTCATAATCGCCAGGGAGAACACAAAGGTAACCACCAGATTCCAAATGATTTTCACCGCTTTGGAAACGGCAGGAACAATGATTTGTTCCTCTGTGATCGCCTGATTATTTTTATGGTTTCCCGTTTTCACGATTTTTCTTCTGGTTAAGAAAATCATGGAATCGCTCTTGATAAAGAAAATGGCAACGATGGGAGCAAACAGGAACGACTGGGGTTTCATCAGGGCAGAAAGCGTAAAGAAGGTGGCGCAAAGAGTCAGCTTATCTTCCATCATAAAGCGGAAGGTTAAAAGCATCAAATAGCAAAAAATACCGTCTGTTTGTCCCCAAACGGTGCTTGTAATCAAGAAAGAAGGTAACAGCGAAAGTAAAACTGCAACAGGAAGCTGTTTCTGCACAGGATAACGTTTGCAGTACATCCTTAAAATTTCGTAGGAAATCAGCGCTTCTGCAATAATTGCCGGCAATTTTACAAAAAAACTGGAAAGATATTCTCCCCCCGTCAACGGAATTTGCAATGATTGCAATACAGACCGCATCATAGGTGACAGTTCTGGATCATTCAAAAGTTTTTGGACAGTTTGGAAGGTAGACTCCAGCATAGGTGTCAATACAGGTTCCAAAATAGGATTCAACAGATTCTTAAGCCATCCGAAAAAGCCGGTCATAGCAATATAAAGAGGCGGATAGTCGCAGAAATATCCATCTGCATAAAAACCGTTTAGCCCTCCGGCAGCCCGGTCCATCCAAGCGGTGTAGGTATTCATATCAATTGGATACCCTTTAAAAAATGGAGCAACATACATTCTGATAATAGCAAATGCAATGATAATTCCGACACATACCCCGGTGGGTTTTCTTTTTTCCTTGATATTTTGCAGTCGGTTATTCTGGTCATGATACACAAACCACATAAAAGCCGCCAACACAAATACCAAAATCAATACAGGAGGCCATCCGACCTGAACTGCTGATTGTGCAGTCTGTTGCATAAAGTCACATTCCTTTCTTTCTGAAAATGATTGAAAATGTTAGATATAAACAAGCCAAAATCTAACGGTTGGAAGAATCTTCCTGCCATTTGCATTTTCGGCGAAGCATGGAATTTTTGGGGAACGGCGTTTCCGAATAAATGCTCACAATCTGCTGCGCGTGAGGTGCCGATTCCATTTCTTCCCCATCGGGATTGCGAAGGTCAGTTGCAGGTAACAACACGCTTTCACCCTTGGTAGTCAACACATCCAAGATGTCGTCCCGATAGAATTTATTTCGCTGCTCAAGGTAGAGCCGTTTGTTTTCGCTGTCATAGTCTGTCACAACACCCACCAAGGTGTAATCTCTTACATAATCAGAGGTATGCACCAGTTGACCGTCTGCATAGGGATTGCCGAAGTAGAAGCCCTTGCAGTACTCTCTGTGGCTGACTTTGTTCACTTCCTCCGCCACTTCGGGAGGAAGTTTATAATTATCGGGGTCTTTCTTTAAAATGTCAAGCGCTTTACGGTATGCATTGGTGGTCACTGCCACATAGTAGGGCGTTTTCATTCGTCCTTCAATTTTAAAGGAGGTGATTCCTGCCTTTGCCATCAAATCCAGATGCTCAATCATACACATATCTTTGGCATTCATAATGTAGGTTCCGTTTTCAGAACCGCCAATGGTAAAGGGATAGTTGGGACGTTTTTCTTCATAGAGTTTATATTTCCAACGACAAGGCTGTGCACATTCCCCACGGTTGGAGTCTCTACCTGTCATATAGGCAGAAAGTAAACATCTGCCCGAATAGGAAATGCACATCGCACCGTGACAAAAGGCTTCCAAATCCAGATCGGGATTGGTGTTTGCACGGATGGTGGCAATTTCGTCTAAGGTCAGTTCTCTTGCCAATACCACACGTTTTGCACCCATATCATAATAGGTGTTGCAGGCAACGGAATTTAAAATATTTGCCTGGGTACTCATATGAACTTCTAAATCGGGACACCATTTTTTGATTAAGCAAAGCGCTCCCAAATCGGAAGCAATTACGGCATCAATGCCCAGCTCGTAAGCTTCCCGAATGGCACGCTCCAAAGTGGCAAAATCGCCATCCCGCATTACCATATTGCAGGCGCCGTACAGCTTCATATTATATTTTTTCTTGATTTCAATGGCTTTTTTGAGATAATCTCCCGAAAATAACTGCTGGGGTGCACGAAGGGAGAGTCCGTTTAAGCCGATATATGCGGCATCAGCACCGTAAACCCCTGCGGTTTCCAGCTTTTCTAAGTCCCCTGCAGGAGATAATAATTCTAATTTTTCCAAATTCATCGAGACACCTCTGTTTATTTCTTAACGGTTAAGGAAACGCCGTCCCCGATGGGAATTACCACGGTTTCCAGCTCCTCATCGTGGCTGATGGCTTCCAGATACATCCGAAGACGCTTTACAATGGTTTTTTTGCGAAGGATTAAAAGGTCATCGTTTGCAACCATCCCTTTGTACAGCACATTATCGGTGACCAATACCCCGCCCTTTGGAAGCAGTTTCTTTAGGTAGGGAATGTAGTCATAATACTGGCCTTTGGCGCTATCCAAAAAGATAAAATCAAAGGTTTCGCCTTCTTGCACCAATTCTTCCAGCACGTCCATTCCGTCACCGTTTTTGGGGAAAATGCGTTCGGTTAAGCCGTTTTCTTGGAATAACTTACACGCTTCTTCGTAATTCTCAGGATTTTTTTCCACGGTGATTATTTTAGAATTCTCGCCGATGGCTTTTGATAAAATCACCGCAGAACAACCAATGCCTGTCCCCAGTTCCAACACTTTTTTGGGTTGCTTCATCATCGCCAGAAGATAAAGCAGTTTGGTGGTTTCGGGCTTTGCCACGGGGATGTCTTTATCCATAGCAAAATCATATAATTTTGTCACATCTTCCGTCACTAACGAACGGATATAGCGCAAAATAAATTCAAAATTGATATACTGTTCTTCAATCATAATATTTTTTCCTTTTTTGATAGGGGGATAGAAAAGGTGAATACCACCCTTTCAAAGGCTCCCTTGTTCTCCTTCCACCATTGAGGCACTTTCTATAGGCTCCCCTGTGTAAGGGAAGCTGGCAAACCGAAGGTTTGGCTGAGGGGTTGGTTCTTGTCTTGTGCCTCACGGTCCCCCTCCCTCGCAAGCGATAGAGGCAAGACGGGAGCTGTCAGCATAGCTGACTGAGGGATTGTTTCACTGTATTATCTATATACATACAAACTCCCTCAAAGTTCTTCAAAACATCAAGATTTGATATTCTTAAAACCTTTATCCCATATTGTTCTAAATACTCTGTTCTCTTTTCATCGTTGATAAGACCTTCGTCCTCGTAATGCTGGGAACTATCTAATTCTATAGCAATATTCGCTTTTGCACAATAGAAATCCGCTATATATTTTCCCAACACTTTTTGTCTTGTGAATTTCTCAGGGTAATTTCTTAAGAAATCGTACCATAAATGTCGTTCTTCTTTTGTCATATTCTTTCTGAGTTCCTTTGCAAATGGAACAATTTTGCTATTGTGTTTTCTATCCATTTACAACCCCTCCGAGTTTGCTTTGCAAACCCACCTCCCCTTACACAGGGGAGGCTTTTTGCTTTCGCCAAAATTCGACACTCTTACTATAAAGACTGTATAATCTAGATGCCAATGTTATTAGAGGCACGTTCGTGTTAAGTTAGGAATAAAAAATCATTCTTAAATTACACTAATCCCATACACCACTCAACACAAATGGCAACAATGACTA
>SVKD01000017.1 GCA_015068645.1 Oscillospiraceae bacterium | reverse complement strand
ACGGGACCCATTTATGGGTAGTAAGTAGTAATTGCATGGCTGGCAGGCCAATAAAAAACGCACTTGTGCGTTGCCAGTAATATTAGGGCTATGCCCGAAAATGAAAAACCCCCCGTTACACGGGGGGATATTTATTCGTTGTCTGATTTTATGCTGATTTTCCATGGAGGATGGGGGATAAACGTTTGTAAATCAAAAAAGCGAATGCCACGTTGATCAGTCCCTTTGCTAAGGTAAAGGGGAAATTCATGTAAATTAAGGCAGACCATAAGTCCGTCACAGCAGGATTGATTGCGCGATACATTCCCAGGATGATATCCATACCGTTATTCCCATCTTTTGACATCATAACAGCATACATGGGATATACAATGTAATAGTTGGTGAAAATTCCAACAAGCGCCATAGAGAATGCACCGGTTAGCGACCCAATCAGTGCGCTTTTTCTGTTTTTCTTTATCTGATATAGCCATGCTGCAGGTGTCACAAACAGCACGCTTAACAGAAAATTAGAGAGTGCACCTACCCAACCTGCACTTCCGAAGAAGATGTTAAACAGAATGTTTTTGATAAAACAAACTGCCACGGCGTACAAAGGGCCGAATGCAAAGCCTGCAAGGAGTGCCGGGAGATCCGAAAAGTCAAGCTTGATAAAAATCGGCATCAAGGGAATGGAAAAACCAATCAATGACAGCACAATGGAGATAGCGGCAAGTAATGCCGTTACGGTTAGTTTTCTTGTTTTGATGTTTGACATAGCGATAATTTTCCTTTCTTTCATCCTGACTATAACGGTCGGTATCGGAGTTTCACCGATTCAGCTTTTTGGGAAAAAAGCACGTGGACTTTACCACCGGTCGGGAATTTCACCCTGCCCTGAAAGTATATTTCGTTTTTTTTTTTACTGTTCATTAGGTTGCAGAAGTCTTACAACCAAGTCTTTGGAATCGGATCTTACTACACCCTCCGGCAAATCCAGCACCACGGGATAAGCGCTCAAAGGATGAGTCGGATTATACGAAATGGTTCCGTATATTACATTAATAGTATCTAGATCTTCTTCACGCATTGCCACTTCAATTTCTGAGTGGTTCAGTTCATAGTTGTCCAGCAGATTTTCCGGTATATTTGCCAATTCCACCTGAACGGTTTTTCTCCGTAATACAGGAACATACACGTTAACATCATCTACAATAGACAGAGATAAGTCAGCAAGTTCGTTGCCGTTTTGGTCTACAGGAACTCCCTTGAAAGGACCATTGATATCCGAGGTAACATTGGTCATATCTACATGCACCATAATTTTGCTGACATTGTTTGCTTTTAATGCAGGGAGTTTTACTTTTACTTTTTCCGGAGTGATTTCCGTGTTTTCGGTATCAATATAGTATTTGCTGTCCAGTTTGCCGTCATAAGAAATCTGAATTTCTTTTTCTTCCACAATCATATGGTCCACAGACAGAGAAATATTGCTGGGACTGTGGGAAATAATATCAATGTTGGCATCACTGGTAAGAACTTTTACGGGCAGACTGTGATTTCCTGCCTCTTTTACAGCAGAAACATCCACCGTAGCCGTGATCGAAGAATCTTTTACCGCTTTAATGTAAGATCGTTTGGTGGAAATGGTTACGCTGGCAATCATACTGTCTGTGGGGTCACCGATTACCAGATCGGCATTGTTGATTCCTGCTTCACCGGTGATAGTGATGGGAATTTCCAACACATCATAACTGATTTCAGGATTTTGTGCCAGTTGTACGAAGGCCCATAATAATATGGCAAGAATTACAGAAAACACTTTCAGCATGGTGTTTCGTTTGACTGCTTCCAGAATTTTTTTCATACGGACCTCCTATCATTTTCATTTTTTATTATTTTTTCTTAATTTTTTTCACAATGTTCTTTAAGTTCGTCTGTTTTTGATTTTCATCCTTTAAAAGCAGTTTGGATAATGCTTCTTTCAATACGACGGGACTTAGGTTTCTGGTTAAGCCACCGTTACATGCCAAAGAAATTTTCCCGGTTTCCTCTGAAACAATCACAGAGATGCAATCGCTGCTTTCAGTAATTCCAAGACCTGCACGGTGACGGGTACCCAATTCAGATTCCAGATTGTCATTCTGGGAAAGGGGTAAGAAGCAGGATGCTGCTTTCACTTTGCCGTCTCCGATGATGACTGCACCATCGTGGAGAGGTGCTTTTGGATAGAAAATATTGTTTAAAAGCTCGGTGGAAACATCTGCATTCAATGGGATTCCTGTGCCGATAATATCACCGATTTTTGTGCTTTGCTCAATAATGATCAATGCTCCGATTTTTTTTTCAGACAGCGATTTTGCAGAGTTGGTGATGGCATCAATCATTTTGTGCGTGGGACTGGATGCTTCGTCACCTTCAAAATTGAAAAAGGATACACCGCTTTTTCCCACACGTGCCAAAGCGGAACGGATTTCCGGTTGGAACAATACAAACACCGCTAAAAGCCCTACTTGCATTGTATTTTGCAGAATGAAGTTTAACGTGTTTAATTTGAACATTTTGGATAATTGCACAAATACCATCAGGAATACAATTCCTTTTAAAACCTGCACGGCTCTGGTATCTTTAAAAAATTTGGCAATCTGGTAAATTAAGTATGCAACAATGATAATATCAATGTAATCTGCCAAACGAATCGTGGAGAGAATATTGACTCCTGAAGAAAAAAATACCTCAAGCGGCATCGTCTGTCACCTCCGATCTGATGATATAGACATAAAAAATACACTTCTTCATCTCTATTATACTATGTTTCCAGTCAAATGTCACGAACTTTTTTTTTACAATTTTGTTACAAATCTACAGCGTATTTTTTCAAATTTCGAGGCAATACTATGTTTGAATGAATGATGACAGGAGAATGAAGCGGTGCCGAAAATTAAAATTACCGGGAAACAACCATTGCATGGAGAAATCAAAATCAACGGTTCCAAAAATGCGGCGTTGCCGATTCTGGCGGCAACACTACTTTGTGAAGAACCTTGCTTTATAAAAAATGTGCCTCCGATTACAGATATTTTTCATATGAAAAGTTTGCTGGAAGAGACCGGCAAGCAGAGTGAATTTCAAAAAGAATTTTTTTTGACAGAGGCATCGGGAGAACTTTCTCCTTTTGCGTCTTATCAGTTTGCCAACCGATTGCGGGCTTCGTTTCTGGTGGCGGGACCTTTGCTGGCAAAAACGGGAGCTGCACAGGTCAGTTATCCCGGGGGATGTCCCATTGGTGCTAGGCCGGTGGATTTGCATTTGAAAGGATTTCAAAAGCTGGGTGCATCTGTTCGCACCGAAAACGGGTATATTACCATGAAGGCGGAGAAGCTTCGCGGGAATAAGATTTATCTGGATGTTCCCAGTGTTGGTGCCACAGAAAACCTGATGATGACTGCCACGTTAGCTAAGGGGACCACGGTAATTGAAAATGCAGCGGCGGAACCTGAAATTGTTGATCTCGCCACATTCTTAAACCGGATGGGTGCCCGGGTGGAAGGGGCTGGAAGTGATACCATAACCATTCGCGGTGTGGAAAAGCTTTCAGGATGTGAGCACACGGTGATTGCTGACCGTATTGAAGCGGGAACCTATCTGATTGCTGCAGCGGCAACCGGCGGCAAGGTGACGGTAACTGATGTGATTGCGGAACACTTAAATCCCGTTGTGGCAAAACTGCGGGAAACCGGTGCTCACGTTACGGTAAAGGGTTCTTCTGTGACGGCGGAAGGGAAATCAAATTATAAAGCTGTGGATATCAAAACTATGCCGCATCCCGGATTTCCAACCGATTTGCAGGCCCAGTTCTGTGCTTATCTTTCCGGTGCAAAAGGAACATCCGTGATTACCGAGACGATTTTTGAAAACCGTTTTATGCATATCGGTGAGTTGATGCGTTTGGGGGCAAAAATTATCACGGAGGGACGTACTGCAGTGATTGAAGGCACTAATCAATTAAACGGTGCACAAGTGGTTGCAGGAGATTTACGGGGTTCTGCTGCGCTGGTTATTGCGGGATTGATGGCAGATGGTGTTACCATACTGGAAGATGGCGGACATTTGTTTCGCGGTTATTACCATATGGTGGAAAATCTTCGGAAATTGGGAGCTTCAATTGAACTGTATGAGCAATAAAAAAAGACTGCAGAAGCAGTCTTTTTTACTATATTTTGGCGTAAATTACGCATTTTCTTTTAAGTAATTTACCACGTCGGACACGGTGCTGATTTTTTCAGCTGCATCATCGGGAATGTCGATTCCGAATTCATCAGAAAATGCCATTACCAATTCCACCACATCCAAAGAGTCGGCACCTAAGTCATCCACTAAAGTAGCTTCGGGAGTAACCTTATCTTCGTCAATGCCCAACTGTTCAACGATAATATCTTTTACCTTATCGAACATGTTGTGTTTCATCCTCCTTTATATACAAATATATTTTTATCAAACAAAAGAAAATCAAGAAAGGTGATTGCGGATTTTCCCGCATACATCTTTCTCTGCTAAAGTGGCTGCAAATAAGATTGCATTTTTATATGCCACACGGTCAGAATTGCCGTGTGCCTTCACCACAGGAGCGTTTAATCCCAACAAGGGGGCTCCTCCTACTTCTTTGGCGTCCATCATCTTTTTCACGCGGGAAAGACCGGGTTTTAAGATGGCGGCAGCCAGTTTGGTCAAGCTGTTTTGGTAAAACACCTCTTTTAAGAAATAAAACAGTGTTTGTGCGGTGCCTTCCAAGGTTTTTAAGGTGATATTCCCCGTCCAGCCGTCACTTACCAGCACCTCGGCATCGCCGTTTAACACATCTCTGGCTTCAATGTTGCCCACAAAACGAATCGTTCCTTCTTTTTGCAATAATTTGTGAGCTTCCACCACGGTGGAGGTCCCTTTGTGATGTTCCACACCGATGTTGATGAGACCTGATTTGGGGTTTTTGATGCCTAAAAGTTCTTTGGCATACACGGTACCCATCATAGCGAACTGAGGATAAAATTCAGGCTTGCATTCTGCATTGGCACCCACATCCACAATCACAGCTTTTCCTTTTTTAGTGGGAATGGTGGGGCACAACGCTGCCCGTTTAATTCCGCGGATTCGCTTGATGATGAGGGTGGCGCCGGTTAAAACGGCACCGGTATTGCCTGCGCTGACAAAGGCATCGCCTTTTTGTTCGCTGACCAATCGAAGACCAACCACCAAAGAAGAATCTTTTTTCTTTTTGATGGCTGAAATCGGATCGTCTTCATTCTCCACAATTTCAGTGGTAGCCACAAAACTCATACGGCTGGGAACAGTTTTTTTCTCATTTTCTATTATTTTGCGAAAAGCCTGCTCGTCACCGGTTACAATCAGCTCTAAGTCTTGCTTTTCTTCTAAGGCAGCAATACACCCGAATAAAATTTCTTCCGGTGCAAAGTCACCACCAAAGCCGTCCACAACAATTCTCATAAGAGCCTCCTACTATGTATGAATCTTAATAAATCATATTTTTCTGTTTGGCAAACATACCAATGATTTTACACAAACAGAGTACTAACGGATAAATCTTCGTAAATTCTGTCAATCGCTTCTGCAAACACATTTGCGGAGGACAGCACGGTAATTTTATCCAGCATTTTTTCCGGGGGCAGAGGAATGGTATCCAGCACAATCATTTCTTCAATAGGAGATTCCTTAATTCTTTCGATTGCCGGACCGGAGAATACCGCGTGGGAACAACCCACAATGATTTTTTTTGCGCCTCTTTCTTTTAAGGCATTTGCTGCGTGCACGATGGTGCCTGCGGTATCAATCATATCGTCAATCATGATAACATTTTTATCTTTGATGTCACCGATGATGTTCATGACTTCGGAAACATTTGCTTTGGGACGACGTTTGTCAATAATTGCTAACGGAATATCCAAACGTTCTGCATAGTATCTTGCGCGGGTAACGCTGCCCAGGTCGGGGGAAACCATAACAGTGTCTTCGGTGTTAATATGTTCTGCAAAATAGGGGCATAAAATTGCGGAACCCAGCAAATGGTCCACGGGAATATTGAAAAATCCCTGAATCTGCGCTGCATGTAAGTCCATTGTCAGCACTCTGTCTGCTCCTGCAGCGGTAATCAAATCTGCAACCAGTTTTGCAGAAATGGGATCTCTTGCTTTTGCTTTTCTATCTTGACGTGCATATCCGAAATAGGGAATTACTGCGGTGATTCTGCCTGCGGAAGCACGTTTGAAAGCATCAATCATGATGAGAAGTTCCATTAAATTGTCGTTCACGGGATTGCAGGTGGACTGCACCACGAACACGTCGGAACCTCTGACGGTTTCAAAAATATTTACCGAAATTTCACCGTCTGAAAAATGTTTTACGGTGGATTGTCCCACAGATAATCCTAAATTGGAAGCAATATCTGCGGCTAATTTCGGATTGGAATTTGCTGAAAAAATCTTGATGTCTTTCCCGTGTGTAATCATTTGTTTAAATACCCCTTTCTTTTGACCCATCCCATTTTGTTTTCTTGCTTTGCTCTGGCAATTGCCAAAGCGCCTTCCGGCACGTTTTGGGTGATGGTGCTGCCGGCGGCTGTATATCCAAGGTCGCCCACAATAACGGGAGATACCAAATTGGTATTACATCCGATAAAGGCGTGGTCGCCTATTTTGGAACGAAATTTTTCTTTGCCGTTGTAATTTGCCACAACGCTTCCACAACCGAAGTTGCAACCCTTTCCCACATCGGAATCGCCGATATAGGTTAAATGAGAGACTTTGCTGCCTTCTCCGATGATTGCATTTTTAATTTCACAGAAATCTCCGATTTTGGCATTGTTTTTGATATGTGCATCAGGTCTCAGATACGCAAACGGACCGATTTTCACTCCGTTTTCCACCGTGGCCTTTGTTAAATGGGAAGACAGGATTTCGTTATCGTTTCCGATCATACAGTCTTCTATCACGGTGTTGGGACCGATCACACAGTTTGTCCCGATTACGGTTTTTCCGAAAATCACAGTGTTTGGCAGGATTTTTGTACCTTGCCCAATGATCACTTCTTCTCCGATATAGCAGGTGGACGGAGCATATAAAACCACGCCGGATTCTGCCAGACGGTGATTGGTTTTCGTTTGCACTTGCATATTGATAAATTTCATCAAATAACCTCCCGTATTTTAAAAAACTTACGGTTTTCGGTGCAGAGGAGGTTGTTGTATGAGAATGTGTTCTGTTGCGAAAACCAAAAAAATTTACACACACATTATTAGTATACAACCTTTCTCGATAAAATTCAAGGGATTTTTTGAAGAAAAATGAAAAAAGTGGATAATTTTTTGATTATCCACTCTTTATCATCCCTATTCTTCTATCTCCGTGGGCATTTCTGCCAGTGCTTCTTCATATTTTGCCAGAATTAAGGTTTGCAATTCATCCCGCAGTTCAGTGTTAATCGGATGAGCGATGTCTTTGAATTCGCCTTCGGCGGTCTTTCTGGAGGGCATAGCGATGAACAGTCGTTCTTTCCCTTCGATTACTTTGATATCATGCACAACAAAGCAATTATCCAAGGTAACGGAAACCACTGCTTTCATCTTGCCGACAGAGCTGACCTTCCGAACTCTGACGTCAGTGATTTGCATAGTTTTTCCCCTTTGGTACCAATTAAGGAAGAACATCGCAATTCTTCCCATTGACACCCCTTTTCATTTTTATCATCGACATTGTACAACACAATTCTTGTTTTGTAAAGACTTTTTTTGAAATTCGGCAAAATGCTTATTTTCACAATATCAAACTGTCCTTATTGCACAAGAATCCAGTAATTTCAATGGTTTTCAAGCGTTTTTTAACGCGTGTCCACGCTGGAAAAACACCAAAAAAGTTCATATCATCGATATAAATGTCATAATTTTGTTCTTATGTTACGGCCGAATTCCCGGGTACGCATTGAAAACTCCCACCACTTTTTTCCAGGCAACTTTTTCTTCGTCAGTCCATTTTTCGTGCGTATTGCGATAATCACTTTTTCGTTTGATTTCTGAAAGCTGTTGGTTTAAGTTTTTATATTTTTCCATGGTTGCTTCCACCAGTCGGGTTACGGTTTTCTTGTTGGCGAATCGGATTTTCTGAATGCTTACCAAGTGAGGTACGCAGAGGATACTGCTTCCTGATTCATAGCGGGAAGCAAACTCTTCATTTTTATAAAATTCCAAAAAAGCCTTGGTGTAGTCATCGTCGTTGGATTTCTGAATATTGCAGAAGAAGCATTCTTTGTGTTCGCTACGGTCAGTTTTGGATTTTTTGTCGGGAACATCTTTCATCACGTTGTTCATAAAATCGTGATATAAAATGGCGTGGGACAACGGGTCTCCCAGCTCTAATAAACGGTGCGCGTGGAAATTACAAAAACCGTTGGTCCATTCAATTTTTGCTCGGGTATGCGGGGTGTTGATGCCTTCATGTAAAAAACGCTCTAAGGCTTCTGCCAGGCGGAATTCCGTGAAATCGCAAATGGGGCAGACACCCTTTTGCATACGATTTGTCAGTTCTTCGTAGATAATTTCTTTGCTATCCAAAATTCGACTTCCTCTCTTACTTTTTCAGTTCTAATGCACGACGGGTACATTCTGCCATGGCATCATCAATCAATTGATAAAAATCGTGTTCTTTTAAGTGGTTCACCGCTTCAATGGTAGTGCCGCCTTTGGAGCATACCTTATCCACCAAAATATCGGCAGGTTCATTGGAAGACAGTAACAGTTTTGCTGCACCAAGCACCGTTTTTCCTGCCATCCGAAGAGCTGTTTCGTAGGGAATTCCCTGGCGTTCTCCTGATTTTGCCATAGCGTCAATCATCATATACACATAGGCGGGGGAGGAGCCGGAAACTGAAATAATGGCATCCATTTTATCCTCGGGTAACTCGTGGATTTCAGAGAATGCGGAAAGTAATTGTTTCACCGTTTCATATTCTTCATCTGTCACGTTTTCGCCTCTGCAAACGGCGGTAACACCTTCTCCTACCAAAGCGGGCGTATTAGGCATGGTACGAACTACTTTGGTGGTATCAGCAAGCTTCTTTCTCAAAAAATCTGTGGTGATACCGGGGGCAACAGTGATATAAATTTTATCGGAAAATTCCTTTAAATCCGCAAGAACTGCTTCATAAAACTGGGGTTTTACGGTTAAAAAAATATAGTCAGAATTCTCTGCAGTCACTTTGTTATCGGTGGAGGTATTGATACCTTTTTCTTTGTATTTTGTAAGCTGATTTTCTGAGATGTCGCTCACATACACATCAGATGTTGCAACAATACCTGATGCCAAAATGCCGTCAATCATGGCACCGCCCATATTGCCGGTACCGATAAATCCGATTTTCATTTTTTGAATATCCTTTCTCAATTAAAGTAGGGGGTATAGACAAGGGGCGATTTTTTATCGGGGAACAGATGTTCGTAAAGCTCAATAAAATAATCGTCCGTCATACTTGCCATATAGTCGATTACCATCTGGTCAATGGTGGTTTCTTCTTGGTAATTGTTTTGTCGGTAGTATTTTCCGTGTTCTGCCACAAAATCCAGATGATGATGAAAAATAGGGGAAGTGGTGCGGTTATTTGCAAGGTCTTCCCGTAATTTTTCGTATAGTTCACGGAACATAGGTTTCAGCAACACTTCAATTTCTTTCACACGCTTGCTTCCGTATATCAATCGGTAGTTTTCTTCCTTGATTTTGGATAATGCTAAAAACGATTCCTCGTCCATTGCAATGCAATCTTTTCCGTAGCTTTTTTCAATGATATTGACACATAAATTGTTGATAATCATGGCATTGTGTTTGCCTAAAGAGGTTTCGGAAAACAGTTCTTCTGAAGAAAGTGTTTCGGTTTTTAAGGCATCCTGACGATCTTTTCCTAAGTAGGCAATCAGATCACAGATTTTTACCACACACCCCTCTTTGGTAGAGGGTGTCAGTTTTTTCACGGCACCTTCGGTTACATAGCAGCTTTCCACTTTTTCGTCAAATTCCGAAAAATCAAAAAGGGGAGCGGTACGGTATTCTTTTTGCTCCATTTCACCGTTGTGACACAAGATTCCGTCTAAGGTCTGAAGAGAAATGTTGTGTCGGAAAATCCCGTCCAAAACCCTGACACTATGCACATTGTGGTGGAATTGTCTGCCTGTATATTCTAGGGACAGTTCGTTTAAAAAGTGTTCTCCTGCGTGACCGAAAGGAGTGTGTCCGATGTCGTGCCCTAAGGCGATGGCTTCAATCAAATCTAAGTTTAATCCCAACATTCTGCCAATGTTTCGGGCAATTCGGGATACTAATTGCACGTGAAAAGCACGGCGACTGATGTCGTCGTTTTTATAAAAGGCAAACACCTGGGTTTTGTCGGTGTATCGGTTGTAGTAAGGGGAGTGCATAATCTTTTCCACATCCCGAAGATAACAGCTTCTCCACAGAGACGGCGTATCGTGGTTTGGATCTCTTCGGATAGCCGTGTTTTCCAAGATGTAACTGCCTTTAAAGTCCTTGCGGATTTTTTCCTGCAACTCCTCTGACAGAGTTTGATATAAATTCATAAAAAATTCCTCTCAGATTCCAAGGATTCTTCCATTTTAGCATAAGGGAAAAGATTTGTCAATTTGAAACAGGGAAAAGGTGGCGAAAAACCTATAAAAAACACGAAAAAAATGGGTCAAAACTATAGACAAACAAAAAATGATGTGCTATACTATATAAGTATAATTTTGTGTTTTTTTATAGATGAACCATAAATGGGAAGGAGTCGAACTTAAGGATTATGAAATTTGAAAAAGACTTACTGGGCATTCAAAATTTAGATGCCGACCAGATTCATTACATTCTGAACAAAGCAAAAGAGATGAAAAAAATTATCTTCTCCGATTGCAAAAAAGCCACTAACTTAACAGGAAAATCGGTGATGACCCTGTTTTATGAAAACAGCACCCGAACCCGAACTTCCTTTGAACTGGCATCCAAATATCTGGGAGCGATTGCATCCAATATGGCGGTATCCTCCAGCTCTGTAAAAAAGGGCGAAACCTTAATCGACACCACCCGAACTTTAAATGCTATGGGCAATGACTGTTTTATCATCCGTCACGAAAATGCGGGTGCACCTCATCTGGTTGCACAAAACGTGAGCGCGTCCGTCATCAATGCAGGGGACGGTATGAACGAACATCCCACTCAGGCACTGTTGGATTTTTTCACCATGTATGAAAAGATGGGCACTGTGGAAGGCAAAAAGATTGCCATCATTGGTGATATTTATCACAGCCGTGTGGCAAGAAGCGATACCTACGGTTTGTTAAAATTAGGTGCCGAAGTGGTAATGGCAGGTCCCAGAACTCTGCTTCCCAACGATTTGGAAAGCTTAGGCGTGAAAATGTACACCGATGTGGACAAGGCAATCCGTGATGCCGACGTGGTAATGCCTCTGCGACTCCAACTGGAACGTCAGAAAAACTGTTTTTTCCCGTCGGGATATGAATATGCGAAATATTTCGGCGTCAACGAAGAACGGATGAAATTAGCCAAAGAAGGTGCGCTGATTATGCATCCCGGTCCGGTAAACCGTGGACTGGAACTGCAGTCTCTGCTGTACTCTCCTGATAAATCCGTAATTGATGAGCAGGTAACCAACGGGGTGGCAGTTCGTATGGCAGTGCTGGACACCTTCATCAACCGTGCATAAAGAGAGGAGACAAATATATGACCATTTTATTAAAAAATCTGAGTGTTGTATCCACCGAAGCTGTAACCGAACATCAGGATATTCTGATTACAGACGGTGTGATTACCAAAATTGAAACCAATATCACCGACTCGGCTGATCAGGTGATTGACTGTGCAGGCAAAACTGCATTTCCCTCCTTCTTTGATATGCATACCCATATGAGAGACCCGGGCTTTACCTACAAAGAAGATATCGAATCCGGCACCAAAGCAGCGATGCACGGCGGTTTCTGGGGAGTTGCGGCAATGCCCAACACCAACCCTGTTACCGATAACGTGCCCGTTGTGGAATATATCATCAACAAAGCAAACAAATTTGGTTATGCCAAAGTGTTTCCCGTAGCGGCAATCACCAAAGGTTTAGAAGGCAAAGAATTAACCGAAATTATGGAATTAAAAGCACACGGTGTGGTTGCTATTTCCGATGACGGAAAACCCGTGTCCGATTCCAACACTATGCGTCAGGCACTGCGTTATGCCGATATGGCGGGAATGCCCGTGGTTTGCCATAGTGAGGATTTATCCTTGGTAAACGGCGGTGTGATGAACGAAGGAGCAACAGCTGACCGTCTGGGTCTTCGCGGAATTCCCCGTGCGGCAGAAGAAGTGGCAATTGCAAGAGAAGTGATTATAGCAAAAACTTACGATGTGCCGGTGCATATCACCCATATCAGCACCAAAGGAAGTGTGGATTTCATCCGTAACGCGAAAAAGGAAGGGGTAAAAGTGACTTGTGACACTTGTCCCCACTATTTCTCCTTAACCGACGAAGCTTGCGAAGGTTACGACACTCACGCAAAAATGAATCCTCCTTTGCGCGAAGCATCAGATGTGGCGGCAATGATTGAAGGTTTGCAGGATGGCACTATTGATGCGATTGCAACCGACCACGCTCCTCATCATTTTGACGAAAAGAAAATTGAATTTGACCACGCCTTAAACGGCATTATCGGATTAGAAACCTCTTTTGCAGTGGGTTGCACCTATCTTTACAAAACAGGAAAACTCACTCTGCCCCAGCTCGCAAAACTGATGGCAGACACCCCCTGCAGAATTTTAAATATCACCCCTGCCCAAATCAAGGTGGGTGAAACCGCAAACATCACCGTTTGTGATTTGAACGAAACCTGGGTACCCACTCCCGAAAACACCGTTTCCAAAAGCAAAAACTCTCCCTACTACGGAAAAGAGTTAACAGGAAAGGTAAAAATTGTAATCACCGACGGTAAGCTGAAACTCTCTTAAGAAAGGAATGATCCGATGAAAGAATTATTAAATAAAATCCAAACAATGAATAATCCCACCGTGGCAGGTTTAGACCCGGTGTTATCCTATATCCCGACCCACATTTTGGAAAAAGCAGAAAAAGAGCATGGCAAAACCTTTAAAGCTGCAGCAGAAGCAATTTTGGAATTCAACAAAGGCTTAATGGATGCGTTATGTGACATTGTGCCTGCGGTAAAACCCCAGTCTGCATACTACGAAATGTACGGCTTGGAAGGCATCCGTGCTTACTATGAAACCATCAAATACGCCAAAGAAAAAGGCTTTTATGTGATTGCAGACGGCAAACGTAACGACATCGGTTCCACCTCTGATGCCTATGCAACTGCATACTTAGGAAAAACCCAGTTGTTTGGGGAAGCAGACAGAGCTTTTGAACCCGATTCTTTAACTGTAAACCCCTACTTGGGAAGTGACGGTATTCTTCCCTTCGTAAAACGTTGCGAAGAGTTTGATAAAGGCATCTTCGTATTGGTAAAAACCTCTAATCCCTCCAGCGGTGAACTGCAGGACTTGGTGTTAGACGGCGAAGAAATTTATGTGAAAGTTGCTAAAATGGTAAACAAATGGGGCGAATCCACCATCAACGATTTAGGATATTCCTCCGTTGGTGCTGTTGTGGGTGCAACTTATCCCGAACAGTCCAAAAAGCTTCGTGCCATTATGCCAAACACCGTGTTCTTGGTACCCGGTTACGGCGCACAGGGCGGCACTGCAAAAGATATTGCCCATCTGTTTGATAAAGACGGTATGGGCGCTGTGGTAAATTCCAGCCGTGGCATTATGTGTGCTTATCAGAAAGCAGGTGCCGACGGGGAAGCGTTTGCAGAGTTCGCAAGAAAAGAAGCAATCCGTATGAAAGAAGATATCACCTCTGTTTTTTAATTTTTTTGGTAAACAGAAGATTGTGAGGTTTTATAAACTATGGCAGATTTAAAAAAATATCAAGTTACCGAAGCCAAAATCATCAAAATGGAAAACCTTTGCGGCACCATTTATGATGTGACGGTTGAAAATGAATATCTGGCACAAGCATCAAAATGCGGACAGTTTGTGCATATTGATTGCGGAGAACAGTTTGTGCTCCGTCGCCCCATCAGTATTTGTGAAGTAACTGACACGGGGATTCGCTTTATCTTTGATGTCCGCGGAAAAGGCACATTAAAATTATCCGAAAAAAAGGTGGGAGACACCCTGGATATTTTAGGTCCTTTGGGCAACGGCTTCACCGTGGGTGACAAAAAAGCGTTGTTACTCGGCGGCGGCATCGGTGTGTATCCCTTATTTGAACTGGCAAAGCAGTTAAAAACCTGCGATGTGGCACTAGGGTTTCGTACCAAAGATTTAGTGACATTGGAAAATGAATTCAAAAACCAATGCGATAACTTATATATCGCCACCGATGACGGTTCCTACGGATTTCACGGAAATGCCCTCCAGGCGGTGAAAGAAAAATTAGAAGGCGGCGCTTATGAAGCGGTGTATGCTTGCGGACCTCTGCCCATGTTAAAAGCATTGAAAGCCATTACCGATAATCTGGGCATCTTCTGTGAAATTTCCATGGAAGAACGGATGGGTTGCGGTATCGGTGCTTGTCTGTGTTGCAATATCAAAGTGGAAGACGACGGGGAAGAAGGTTTTAAACATCTTCACGTTTGTAAAGACGGTCCCGTGTTCAATGCGAAGGAGGTGCAGTTTTAGTGGCAAACTTAAAAGTGAACTACTTAGGGGTAGAATTTAAAAATCCTGTGGTAACTGCATCGGGTACCTTCGGGTTCGGGATGGAATATAACGAGCTCTATCCCATCGAAAAATTAGGCGGTATCACCGTAAAGGGATTAACCTTAAACGAACGTCAGGGCAATCCCGCCCCCAGAATTTTTGAAACCACCGGCGGTATCTTAAACAGTGTGGGACTTCAAAATCCCGGCGTTCGCCATTTCGCACAGAAGATTATGCCCGAACTGAAAAAACTGGATTTAAAAATTATTGCCAATGTTTCGGGAAGCACCTTTGCCGATTATGTGGAAGCCTGCAAAATCGTGGATGCTTCAGGAGCAGACATCATTGAATTAAATGTTTCCTGCCCCAACGTGAAGCAGGGCGGTGCCGCATTCGGTACCAATCCCGACACGGTGTTTGAAATCACCAAACTGGTGAAAGAAGCCATCTCCACACCCCTTTGCATTAAGCTCTCTCCCAATGTGACGGATATTGCATCCATAGGTCAGGCGGCAATGGATGGCGGTGCAGACGGCTTATCCTTAATCAACACCGTTTCCGGTATGGCAATTGATTTAAAAACCAGAAAACCTGTGTTCCATAATATTGTGGCAGGGTTATCCGGTCCTTGCGTAAAACCCATTGCAGTGCGTTCTGTGTATCAGACCTATGCCAAAACCAAAGCTCCCATCATTGGTATGGGCGGTATTGCAACCGGTGAGGACGCAGTGGAATTTATGGCGGCAGGTGCCACCTTGGTATCCATTGGAACGATGAATTTTAAAGACCCCTTCACTCCCTTAAACGTGATTGACTCTTTAAACACCTATTTAGATAAAAACGGCATTGCCGATGTGAATGACCTCATCGGTTGTGCACATTCCTAGAAACATCACATCAGACGAAAATCCCCCGAAAATATAGAGAAAAGAGATTGAGAACATGATTAAAGTAAATTTATCAAACGTGTCTGCTCCCGTATCCGTGTTTGAAGCGGTAAAAGCAGAAAATCCCGACGTGTTAAAAGGCATCTTATGTGCCGAAGTGAACGGTAAAGTGGTTGGCTTATCCGAAGAAATTTCCGAAAACGGCGAAATCACTCTGTTTGATTTTTCCGATCCCGAAGGTAAGAAAGCCTATTGGCATACCACCTCTCACGTGTTGGCAGAAGCGGTGAAGATTTTATATCCCGAAGCAAAACTGGCAATCGGTCCCGCAACCGATAACGGTTTCTACTATGATTTTGATTATGACCCGGGCTTCACCAATGAAGACTTGGCAAAAATCGAAAGCCAGATGAAAAAAATCATCAAGAAAAATACCCGCTTGAACCGTTACACCTTATCCCGTGCAGAGGCACTGGAAAAAGTGAAAGACGAACCCTACAAAGTGGAACTTATTAACGATCTGCCGAAAGACAGTGAACTGTCTTTCTATGAACAGGGCGACTTTACCGACCTGTGTGCAGGTCCTCATCTGACCTTTGTGGGTGCTATCAAAGCATATAAACTCTTATCCATCACCGGTGCATACTGGAGAGGTGATGAAAAAAATAAAATGCTCCGCCGTATTTACGGTATTTCTTTCCCCACCAGAGAAGAACTGGATGCCCATATCACTCAGCTGGAAGAAGCAAAAAAACGTGACCACAACAAATTGGGCAGAGAACTGGAATTATTCACCACTGTGGATACCATCGGTCAGGGCTTACCCATTATGCTTCCCAAAGGTGCAAGAGTGGTGCAGTTACTCCAGCGTTGGGTAGAAGACGAAGAACAGAAACGTGGCTGGATGCTCACCAAAACTCCCTTAATGGCAAAAAGCGATTTATATAAAATCTCCGGTCACTGGGATCATTACAAAGACGGTATGTTCGTAATGGGCGATGAAGAAACCGACGACGAAGTGTTTGCACTGCGTCCCATGACTTGCCCCTTCCAGTATCAGGCATTCTTAAATCGTGGCCGTTCCTACAGAGACCTGCCTATGAGACTGGCAGAAACCTCCACCTTATTCAGAAATGAAGCATCCGGCGAAATGCACGGCTTGATCCGTGTGCGTCAGTTCACCATTTCCGAAGGTCACTTAATGTGTACTCCCGATCAGTTGGCAGACGAATTCAGAAACTGTCTGGATTTAACCAACTATATGTTAAAAACCTTAGGCTTATATGAAGATGTGTCCTACCGTTTCTCCCAGTGGGATCCCGAAGATACCGAAAAATATATCGGTACTACTGAACAGTGGGACGAAGCCCAGGGCATTATGAAAGAAATTTTAGACGATATCGGTTTAGAATACAAAATCGGTGTTGGTGAAGCTGCTTTCTACGGTCCGAAACTGGACATTCAGATTAAGAATGTTCACGGCAAGGAAGACACCTTGATTACCATTCAGATTGACCAGATGCTGGCTGAAAAATTCGGTATGGAATATGTGGCGGCAGACGGCACCAAGAAAAACCCCTATATCATTCACAGAACCTCTATCGGTTGCTATGAAAGAACTTTGGCGCTGTTAATCGAAAAATATGCAGGTGCATTCCCCTTATGGTTAGCACCCGTTCAGTTAAAAGTGTTGCCCATTTCCGAACGTTTTGAAGAGTATGCGAAAAAAGTTACCGACGAGCTGATGATGGCAGGATTCCGTGTGGAATTGGATAACAGAAGCGAAAAAATCGGTTACAAAATCCGTGAAGCACAGCTTCATAAACTGCCCTATATGGTAATCGTGGGCGAAAAAGAAGCCGAAGAAGGCACCGTTTCCGTTCGTTCCAGAAAAGACGGCGACAAAGGCAGCCTGAAACTGGATGAATTTATCAAAGAACTGAAAGTGGAAAACGATACCAAAGCACGCTAGAACAAGTAGAAAGGATGAATTTTTATGGAATTTACCCGTAAAATTTTAAATTTGTTGGAACGAAACGCCACCTACACCACAAAAGACATTGCTGAGCTTTTGGGGGAAGATGAAATAAGTGTGGCAGAAGAAATTGCACGGTTAAAAGAAGAAGGCGTCATTTTAGGTGCCAAAACTTTAATCAACTGGGATATAATTGCTCCCGAGTTGACCGTTGCTCATATTGAATTGCGGGTAACTCCCCAAAAAGGAGAAGGATTTGATAAAATCGCCAGAGAAATTTATTCCTTTCCCGAAGTGCGTGATGTCACCTTAATGAGTGGCGGTTACGATTTGATGGTGACTGTGGTGGGGAACTCTATGAAAGATGTTGCCATGTTTGTTGGGGAAAAATTATCCACCTTAGACACCGTGGTTTCCACCGCAACTCACTTTGTGCTTAAAAACTATAAAGTAGACGGCGTGATTTACGCCGAAGAACCCAAAGATGAAAGGGTGATTACACTCTGATGAAAGATTCCATGGCAAACGAATTTCACCCGATCAATTTTGTAAATAAACAAGTGAGAAACATTCCTCCTTCGGGAATCCGTCGCTTTTTTGATATTGCGGCAACCATGGAGGATGTGATTTCCTTAGGTGTTGGGGAGCCCGACTTTGTGACTCCCTGGCATATCCGTTCCGAAGCGGTGAAATCTCTGGAAAAAGGGCGCACCTACTATACTGCCAATGCAGGTCTTTTGGAGCTTCGGAAAGAAATCACCAAATATATGGAAGAAACCATTCACGTTTCCTATGATTCTGCCAAAGAAATTGTGGTAACCGTTGGGGCAAGTGAAGCATTGGATGCCGCACTTCGTGCCTTAGTGGATCCGGGAGACGAGGTTTTGATTCCCGAACCCAGCTTTGTGTGCTACAAACCTTGCACCGTTTTGGCAGGCGGCATTCCCGTTCCCATTGAAACCAAGGCGGAAGACGGCTTTAAATTAACACCTGAGCTTTTAAGAAGCGCAATTACCGAAAAATCCAAAGTTTTGGTGCTTCCCTATCCCAATAACCCCACCGGGGGCATTATGACGGAAGAAGATTTATCCGCCATCGTTCCCATTATCAAAGAAGCAAATCTGATGGTGATTTCCGATGAAATCTATTCGGAACTAACCTACACCGGCAAACACGTTTCCATCGCCACTTTTGACGGTATGAAAGACAGAACCGTGGTGATTAACGGTTTTTCTAAAGCTTTTGCGATGACGGGTTGGCGATTGGGTTTTGCCTGCGCCCATCCTGATGTGATGGCGGCAATTGTGAAAATCCATCAGTACGGCATTATGTCGGCACCCACCTTTTCTCAGTATGCGGCAATTGAGGCATTAAGAAACGGCAGACCTGACATTGAGCGTATGAAAGAAGAATACAATATCCGCCGAAAATTTTTGGTGGATGCCTTAAACGATATGGGAATGACCTGTTTTAATCCCTACGGGGCCTTTTATGTGTTCCCGTCTATCAAAAAATTCGGCATGACTTCCGAAGATTTTTGTCAGACACTTTTGGCAGAACAGCGTTTAGCGGTAGTCCCGGGCACAGCATTCGGTGATTCGGGCGAAGGATTTGTGAGAATTTCCTATGCGTATTCTCAGGATAATATCAAAAAAGCATTAAAGCGGTTGGAAGCTTTTGCAAAGAATCATTAAAAGAGGGAAAAGTGAGCAAAAGATATGATTTTAAATATTGTGTTATTTGAGCCGGAAATTCCGCAGAACACGGGGAATATTGCCCGTACCTGCGCCGCAACGGGAGCAAAACTCCATCTGGTTGGTCCTATGGGATTCACCATTGACGATAAAAAATTAAAACGTGCAGGATTGGATTACTGGCACGATGTGGATATTACTTATTACGATAGCATCGCAGATTTTTATGAAAAGAATCAAAAGAATCAGGGCAAGATGTATTATTTAACCACCAAAGCGCCCCGTGATTACTCCGAAGCAGAGTTTGAAGACGGATGCTATCTCATTTTCGGGAAAGAAACTGCAGGGATTCCCGAAGAAATTTTGTTAGAAAACCAAGAAACCTGCCTGCGGATTCCCATGATTGGAGAAATTCGCAGTTTAAACCTTTCCAATTCGGTTGCCATTGTGGCGTATGAGGCTTTCCGTCAGGACGGATTTTCCCATTTCCGCTTGGAAGGAAAACTCACCAAATACGATTGGAAATAAAGGAGAAACCAAAATGATACATAAATATCAACTATTCGGAAATAATATTGTACTGGACATTTATTCCGGTTCCGTGCACGTAGTTTCCGATGCCGTGTATGACTTATTGGGCGAATATGAATTTGACGAAACGAAAATTTCCGAGGAAGTAAAAGCAAAATATTCCCAAGAAATTTTGGCAGAAGCTATCTCTGAAATCAAGGAATTAAAAGAGCAGGGAACCTTATATTCCCACGATATCTATAAACCTTTCCGTGACGCCAAAACCAAAACTCCGCCTGTAAAAGCGCTGTGCCTTCATATGGCACACGATTGTGACTTACGTTGCCGTTACTGCTTTGCGGGAACCGGTGCATTTCACGGGGTAAGAAGCATTATGCCCTTAGAGGTTGCCAAAAAAGCCATTGATTTTGTTATCGCAAAATCTCAGAACCGAAAAAATATTGAAATTGACTTTTTCGGCGGCGAACCCATGCTCAATTTTGATGTGGTGAAACAAACCGTGGAATATGCCAGAGAACAGGGCTTAAAACACGGCAAACATTTCCGTTTTACCATCACCACCAACGGTCTTCTTATTGACGAAGAACAGATGGCATATGTGAATAAAAATATGGATAATGTGGTGTTATCCTGCGACGGACGTAAAGAAGTTCACGATAAGAACAGAAAAACCGCCAAAGGGGAAGACACCTACGATAAAGTCATCGGCAAATTCCAAAAGATTGCCAACGACAGAAAACAGATGGATTACTATATCCGCGGTACCTTTACCAAAGACAACAAGGATTTCACCAATGACGTTCTGCACCTGGCAGATTTAGGATTTAAACAGATTTCCGTGGAACCTGTTACCTTAGACGAAAAATCGCCTATGGCAATCGGTTATGACGATTTGCCCGAAATTTTCGCTGAGTACGAAAAACTGGCAGAAGAAATCATCAAACGGGAAAAAAGCGGCGAAAATCGCTTTAATTTCTTCCATTTTATGATTGATTTAGATAACGGCCCCTGTGCATTACGCCGTATTTCCGGTTGTGGTGCAGGTTGCGAATATGCAGCGGTTACTCCCTCGGGAGACATTTTCCCCTGCCATCAGTTTGCAGATGAACCCGAATATAAAATCGGTAACGTGTTGGACGGCACTTACGAAATGCCCGAAGCTTTCCGTGACCGTGATATTTATACCGTAAAAGGTTGCGATTCCTGTTTTGCAAAATTCTATTGCAGCGCAGGTTGTAGCGCAAGTTCCTTAAAATACGAAAAAGATTTATACAAACCTTACGATATTGCTTGTCAGATGCAGAAAAAGCGTGTGGAATGTGCCATCGCTATCAAAGCGGCACTGGCAGAATAAGGGGTTGATGGTATGATTATCGGTGTTTACGGCAGAATCGGAAGCGGAAAAACCACTTTCTGCAATTATCTGCGCACCAAAGGATTTTATGTGATTAACGGCGATAAAATCAGCCGTGAAATTTTAATGCCGGGGAAAATCGGTTTATCGCAGGTGATAGATGCGTTCGGACATGAATATTTGAACGCAGACGGCACCTTAAACCGAAAAAAACTAGGAGAGTATGTGTTTTCTCATCCTGAAGCATTAAAGCGTTTAAACGCCATTACGCATCCTCTCATTACCGCTGAGGTAAAAGAGCAGATAGATGCCCACTCCCGTCAGCACATTGTGATTGAGGGGGCAGTGCTTTATGCCACCGATATCGTGAAATTCTGCGACAAAACCGTGGTGACAAAAAGCGATGCCACCCTAAAGCGGATTATGGCAAGAGATTTCCTTACGGAAGAGGAGGCGCTTTCCAGAATCAACGCCCAGGAAATTTACGAGCAGGCAGATTTTATCTTAGAAAACAACGGAACTCTCCCCGAGTTCTACCAAAAAATTGACAGGATGTTAGATAATATTCTGTAAGAAAGAGAAGTGGAAACAATGAAAAAAGAACACTTATTCAAAAAACATAAAGGAACCGACTATCAGGCAAAAGCGGAAGCTTTTTGCGAGGATTACAAACAGTTTTTAACGGTTGCCAAAACCGAGCGTCTCTCGGTGGAATATTTTGAAGCAAAAGCTAAAGCAAACGGATTTTTTAATATTGCAGACAAAACAGATTTGAAAGCAGGGGATAAAGTTTATTATATCAATAAAAACCGTTCCGCTGTGTTTGCAATCATCGGGGAAGAAGACTTGGAAGCAGGCATCAACTTGGTTGCCGCACATATCGACTCCCCCCGTTTGGACTTGAAACCTGCACCGGTAACTGAAGAAGGCGGCTTTTCCTATCTTCGCACCCATTACTATGGCGGCATTAAAAAATACCAGTGGGTTGCAACCCCTCTGGCGTTATATGGCGTGGTGGTAAAGAAAAACGGTGAAACCGTGAAAATTGCTATCGGTGACGGGGAAAACGACCCCATCTTTATGGTGACGGATTTATTGCCACACTTGGCATCCAAACAGATGACTCAGAAAATGACCGAAGGCATCCCCGGTGAAAAACTGATGGTGTTATCCGGTTCCAATCCCGATTTGGATGCAGAAAGCGAAGAAGTAAAAACTGCATTATTAAAAATTTTAGAAGAAACGTATAACATTACTGAAGAAGATTTCTACTCTGCGGAAATCGAGGTGGTGCCTGCAGGTGCAGCCCGTGATTTAGGGTTTGACCGCAGTATGGTGGCATCCTACGGTCATGATGACAGAGTGTGTGCCTACACTGCTTTCCAAGGTCTTTTGGAAACGAAAGCTCCTAAGAAAACAGCAGTTGTGTTATTAGCCGACCGTGAAGAAGTGGGCAGTATGGGCAATTCCGGTATGCAGTCCAGATTTTTAGAATACTTTTTAGAAGAATTAAAACCGAATGTTCGCATCAATAAGGTGATGGCAAACACCATGTGTTTATCTTCCGACGTGGCAGCAGCATACGACCCCATGTATGCAGAAGTGTATGAAAAACAGAATTCTCCCATTTTCGGATGCGGTCTGACTCTCCTTCGTTACACCGGTTCCCGCGGAAAAGGCGGCTCTTCCGAAGCAAGTGCGGAACTGGTTGCAAAACTCAGAAAACTCTTTGACGATAACGATATTGCCTTCCAGTTTGCCGAACTCGGTAAAGTGGACGAAGGCGGTGGCGGAACCGTTGCTCAGTATATTGCAAACCTGGGTGCCGATGTTATCGACGCAGGTGTGGCGCTTCTTTCGATGCACGCACCCTACGAAATAGCACATAAAGCAGATATATACGAAGCGTATCGTTCCTATATTGCTTTTATGGGGGCTTGAAAAACTGCGCATAATCTCCCAATCGCACCGCTCGCAGTATAATATATACAGCTTCGGGTTCGATTGGAAAATTCTGCATCAGTTTTTCTTCACCTTGGAAGAGAAAATGGCTTGATAAATGGCGCCAAATGGGTTAACTTCACCACTCGGCGTACCGTTATGCTGTACGCAGTACTACGCCTTCTGGTAACCCCTAACGGGTTCAGTTTCCCCATTTTGCATCCATTTCTCTGCACCTTGGTAGTGGAAATCGATTTATAAAATTCTGCGCACCTTGGGTAGAGACGCATTTGAATGAAGAACCATGTTTGATAATAAAAAACCTCCCTCTGACGAGGGAGGTGGATTTAGCAAAGCAAAAGACGGAGGGAGAGATAAAAAACCTATGACAAGATCAGGTTTCGTTGCCTTGGTGGGGCGTCCTAACACGGGAAAATCCACCTTACTTAACAGCATTATCGGAGAAAAAGTGGCAATCGTGTCCTATCGCTCCCAGACCACCCGTAATCGGATTGTGGGCATTTTAACCCAGGGAGATGACCAGATTGTGTTCACGGACACTCCCGGCATTCATACCCCTAAAACTCGCTTGGGTGAGGAAATGATGTCGGCGGCAAACGGTGCAGTGGCAGATTGCGATTTGACCGTTTTGGTGGCTGAACCCCGTTTCCCCGGTGATATTGAAAAGAAAATTATTGAGAATTTTAAGAAGAACAATATTCCTGCCATTTTGGTATTAAATAAAATTGATACCATTCCCAAGGAAAAATTGCTTCCCGTAATTTTGGAATACTCCAAGCTGTATGATTTTATTGAAGTGATTCCTGTTTCTGCTTTAAAGAGAGACGGGATTGACCTTTTAATCAGCATTTTAAAAGATCATCTCATTGAGGGCCCTTTCTTCTATCCTGAAGATATGAAGACGGATACTGACCCTCGTATGCAGATTTGCGAAATCATCCGTGAAAAATTATTAAAACTGCTAAATGAAGAAATTCCTCACGGTCTGGCATTGGAAACCGTACAGATGGAAGAAACCAAAACCCTCTTAAAATGCGGTGTGAACATCTATTGTGAGCGTGACGGACACAAGAGAATTATTATCGGAAAAGAAGGTTCTTTCCTTAAAAAAATCGGTACGATGGCAAGAGAAGAGCTGGAAAAGAAATATGGCAAAAAGGTTCACTTGGAACTTTGGGTCAAGGTGAATCGTGATTGGCGAAATAATATTTATAAAATCCGCACCTTCGGACTTTCCGATGTGGAATAAAAGGAACTACATATGAATTTTACTGATATTATTATGATTGGCATCGGGCTTAGTATGGATGCTGTTGCCGTTTCTTTAACCAATGGTATGGTTTATCGTATAGGGCACGACAAAAAGTTTATGATGCCCGTGTTTTTCGGGATTTTTCAGGGACTAATGCCTTTACTTGGATATTTTACCGGAGAATTGTTTGCAGAATGGCTGACCCGCTATTCAGGATTGATTATTTTTTTGATTTTAGGGTTCTTAGGGGCCAAGATGCTAAAAGAAGGGGTTTCCAACGAAAAAGAAGAGCAGAAAGAACAAACAAAAATGACCTACGGCATCTTATTTATGCAAGCCATTGCCACCAGCATTGATGCTTTTGCGGTAGGAATCGCATTCTGTGCGAAATGTATTCCCATTTGGTCTTCAGCGGGAATTATCTGCTTAACTACCTTCATCTGCAGTATGATTGCCGTATTATTAGGCAAAAAATTCGGCAAACTTTTAGGAAAAAGAGCCGAAATATTTGGTGGTGCCATTTTGATTTTATTGGCATTAAAAGCTATTTTATTTTAAAATTTGTATCAAAAAACACTGTGAAAAAATTTCACAGTGTTTTTTTCTTGGTGTCTTTAGGCGTGGAGATAAACCCCCAGTTCTACTGGGGGAAGATAAAAAAGCTTTAGCAAAAGAAAAACCTTCATGATATAATAGTAAATGGTTTGGCGACCGCATTACTAAAAAATATCA
>SVKD01000016.1 GCA_015068645.1 Oscillospiraceae bacterium | reverse complement strand
ACCCCGTTCGACTTGCATGTGTTAGGCACGCCGCTAGCGTTCATCCTGAGCCAGGATCAAACTCTCTCGTATATTTCCATTAAAAAAATAAACAATTTAAGTTCGCTAGCTTTTCGCTTCGCTTTTTCTTTTCCTCGATTTACTTGATTTCGTTCGTAGTTCTCTAAATAAAAACTCTAGAATTTTCAAGGTCCATTATGTTATTCAGTTTTCAAGATTCATTTGCCGTCCGAATCAGACAGCTTCGTTATTCTATCACAGGTTTTTTCATTTGTCAATAGTTTTTTTCAAATTTTTTGAAAAAATTTTTTCAACAACGTTTTCCCTATGAAATTGCGCTCTTTTTTCGTGAGAGCTTGACCATTATATCAAAAGAATTTACATTTGTCAACTATTTTTTTGAATTTTTTTCATTTTTTTTAAAAAAGGTGAAAAAAACAGTAACATTTGCTATACTATATATAAAGGGCAGACACAAAGTCGTTTGTATCTGCCCCAAATTTTAAAGTCCGAAACTGACAAACAAAGCATCGTTTACTGAGTTCATCAGCGTTTCATCTACATGACCGATTTTTTCTTTCAGTCTACGTTTATCAATGGTACGGATTTGCTCGGTAAGAATTACGGAGTCTTTGGGCAACCCATACTTCATTGCATCAATTGCGATATGCGTAGGCAATTTGGACTTATTGAGCTGACTGGTTACTGCCGCAGCAATCACAGTGGGACTGTATTTATTCCCCACGTCGTTCTGCACAATCAGAACAGGTCGCACACCGCCCTGCTCCGAACCTACCACAGGGCTCAGGTCAGCATAATAAATATCGCCTCGTTTCACTTGCACACTGATTCACTCTCCATATATCTGATTTCAATATCAGTTTTTCCCGAATGTGTGCTGAAAATACATGAATATTTTATTTTTATAAAATCAGAAGTTTCATTTTATGAAAAGATGACTTAAATTATATGAAACATCAAAATACATTTTTTAAATTTTATCCATATAGTTGACGGTTTTGATTAAATCGTCTCCGTCAAAATATGCTTTTACAATACGTTTCCCCGTATCACACATCATTTCATAGTTGATGCTGCCGGTATACTCTGCCATCTGGGAGAAGGAAATAGCGTTTTCTCCTGCCGCTCCCACCAAAATCACTTCGGTACCGTAGGATACATTTGGGATTTCAGTAACGTCTACCACAGTCTGGTCCATACAGATATTACCGACCTGAGAAGCTAGTTTTCCGTTAATGATTACCTGAATCTGATTGGAAAGAGTGCGAAAATAACCATCTGCATAACCGATACCCACCGCCGCTACGGTTTTTTCGCAATCGGCAACATAAGTTTTTCCATAGCTGATCCCCTGTCCGGCAGGTACTTTTTTTACTTGCCACACTCTGGCTTTTAATTCCATCACCGGCTGTAATTTCAAAGAAGTACGTTCTTGCACGTAGGCAGAGGGGTACTCTCCGTAAAGAATGATGCCGGGACGGACCATATCCAGATGCATTTCGGGATACAGACAGGTTGCTGCAGAGTTCGCCGCATGACGAAGAGGAATCTCAAGTCCGTTCCGGTTCAACTTTTCAATCATATCCATAAACTGAGAAAACTGCTTTTTGGTAACCGTTTCGCTATCTTCACAGTCTGCATTGGAAAAATGAGTAAAAATCCCTTCCACGTGGATTCCTTCTAATTTTGAAATTGCCAAAATCTGTTCTACGGAAGAATCATAAGAACTGTCATAATACGGAAAGCCCAAACGCCCCATACCGGTGTCTACCTTAATATGAATATTTAAAGTTTTATTGTGTTCTTTTGCATATTGGCTAATCGCCTGAGGAAGTTGTTCCTCAAAAACAGCAGGGCTGATATTGTAAGTGAACAAATCTTCCACACATTCTAACGGAGTGGCACCCAAAATCAGAATGGGTAAATCGATTCCGTTTCTGCGGATTTGTTTTGCTTCGTCCACACAGGCAACTGCCAGATAATCTGCACCGTTTTCTACCGCCGCAGTGGAGATTTCATTCACACCGCAACCATATGCATCAGCTTTGATCACTGCCATTACTTTTGTTTGAGGACCTACATGATTTTTTATGGTAGTAAGATTATGGCGGAAACGGTCTAAGTGAATTTCTGCCCATGCTCTTGATAATTTATAACTGTTCATATAAATACGCCTTCCCTATATATTCTGAAATTTTGGTAGCAGTCAGCCCGTATTCCGAGGTTTCTTTTGCTGCTAAATCACCCGCAAGGCCGTGTAGATACACACCTAAGACAGCGCTGTCAAAAGGTGATGCTCCCATCGCTAACATCCCACCGATGATTCCTGCAAGCACATCACCGCTTCCTGCGGTTGCCATACCGGAATTGCCGGTAGTATTGATCCGGATTTCTCCGGTAGGCGCCGCAATTACTGTTGCAGCACCTTTTAACACCACAACCACATTGTGTTCCTTGGCATATCTTCCGGACAGATAAATGCGGTTTTGGTTCACTTCTTCTGCAGATAATCCCACAAGTTTTGCAAATTCACCCGGATGAGGTGTAATTACAGCAGGACAGGTCAGTTGAATCTGATTCAAATAATTTAAGCCTTCGGCGTCCACCACGACAGGCTTTCTGCCCTGGCTCGCCAATTTCATTATATGCGAAATTCCGGGAGCTGACAAATAGCCCGGACCGATTACCAAAGAATCTGCCAGTTCATACATTTTTTTATAATCTTTATCACTTTTTACAATCACTTCGGTGAGTTTTTGCTCAACCAGAGAAAAAATCTCATCGGGAACCACGGCATAGCTGTATCCTGCACCACTGCGAAGAGCCGCTGTGGCTGCCATCACAACCGATCCTGACATCCCTTTACTTCCGCCAAATGTTGCTACTCTCCCGAAAGTGCCTTTGTGAGAATTCGGGGAACGCCTCGGCATCAGACGGCGAAACAGGTTGGAGTTCACCAACTGAATTTTGGAATCAATAGCAGAATAGGATTCTTTGGACAAGCCGATGGGAAGCAACTCAATTTCTCCTGCATATTCTGCACCGGGATACATCCATAAGCCAACTTTATGAGCGGCTAAAGTATACGTCTTTTCCGCTTTGACACAGGCTCCGGCAATTTTTCCGTTATCACAATTCAAGCCGCTGGGAACATCCACCGAAAATACACGACGGTTCTGCATACACTCCACAGCTTTTAAATATTTACCGGAAAGTTCTCCCTTCACCCCCGTGCCAAGTACAGCATCGATGCAAATGTCGGCATCCTGAAAATCTCTCACGGAAATCATAGAAACCTGTTTATGCTTGGCAAAAACAATTGCCTGACTGGTCAGCGGATGCACTTCTGCAGTTTCGTCAAAACATACAATCACAGTCACGCGGTATCCTTCAGCCACCAGATTGGCCGCCAGCAAAAAGCCATCGCCACCATTTTTGCCACGACCGCAAAAAATAGCAATCCGTTTGGATTTATCCACATCACGCATCAGCGCATCGCACAATGCCTTGGCGGCATTTTTCATCAGTTGTTCGCCGGAAAGATGGTCGATGGTTTCGCCCAACTGATCCAACTTATTTGCCTGAGCACTGTTTAATAATATCATAAAAATTCCTTAGCCTTTCTTTGGTTTCAGCCATTCAAGTAACTTTGCGAAAAAGCCTCGCTTTTGGCTGACCTGTCGGTTGGTTGCCTCTGCTGCCTCTGTCACAGCACATTCCATAAAATGCTTTTGGGCATAAAATCCGTTGACAGTGGGCTTCTTGGTATATCTGCCGTTGGAATGGAGCACCCTTGCCTTTACGTCATCCGAAAGCAGGGCATCCAGATGTTCCTTCAGCTTCCGTTGAATCTTTGTGTCATACACAGGAGCCGCAATTTCCAGACGGCGTTCCAAATTTCTGGTCATCAGATCTGCAGAAGAAATATAAAATTTCTCATTGCCGTGATGATAAAAATAATATATACGGGAATGTTCCAGATACCGTCCCACGATACTGGTAACAGTAATATTTTCTGTTTCGCCGGGAATTCCGGGAATCAAACAGCAGATTCCTCGCACAATCAGCTCAATTTTCACCCCGCCTCTGCTTGCCTCTGCCAGCTTATCAATCATGGTTTTAGAAGTTAACGAATTAAACTTCATCACAATATGGCCGTCGCCGTGTTGCTTGTGGAATCTGATTTCATCATCAATCAAATCGCAAAGTCCGCGGCTGATTCCATAAGGGGAAACCAAAAGATGTTTGTATGTTCCATTTACATTGGATGTGGTGATATTATTGAAAAATTCTGCTGCATCTTCCCCGATTTCCCGATGAGAAGTAATGAGGTTCATATCGGTATAAAGCTGAGCAGTTTTTTCATTGTAATTCCCTGTCCCCAAATGAACGATATGGGAAATTCCGCGGTCGGTCTTTTTGGTAATGAGTAATATTTTAGAATGAATCTTGTATAAACTCAAGCCGTAAAGCAAACGAACACCCGCCTGCTCCAACTGTTCGGAATAGTTAATGTTGTTCGCTTCGTCAAAACGAGCACGAAGCTCCATTACTACCAGAACTTCTTTCCCCTTCTCTGCCGCTTTTTCCAACAAAGAAATCATTCGGGAATTGGAGCTTAAACGATATAACGTCACTTTAATGGAAATCACATCAGGATCGTCTACCGCTTCTTCCAACAACCGGAAGAAGGGTTTCGTGCTGTCATAAGGATAGGATAAAAACAAGTCTTCTTTGTGCACCCGATCCATCAGTTTTTCTTCCTGACGATACCATGAGGGTAGCTGAGGCGTCATCGGAGAAAAGCTCAGTTCATCCCGCTGTTCTTTGGAGAGATGCTTTTCCGCTTCCGAGAAAAAGGCATAAGACAGGGGCACCTTGTTGATTAACACAATATTTTCGGATGACTTATGACAAATCAGTTTTTTGAATTCTTTGGAAACAGAATCGGAAACTTCAATGCGGACCGGTGACAAGCGGACACGTTTTTTTAAGATATCCTTCATCATATCACGGTAATCCACATCCTGATCGTACCAGGCTTCCAACATTTCCAGATCGGCATTACGGGTTACTTTTACCAAACAGGTTTCCAAAATTTCATAGCCGGGGAACAGTTTTTTTGCAAAAAAATGAACGACATCATCCGTCAACACAAATTCAAACCCTTTGCTCCCCGGAAGACGAATGATTTCCGGAACAGAAGAGCTCTTTAGCACAAAAGCAATCCCGCTTTTTTCTTTTTTCTTAAAATGAAGAGCTGTATACACAGCACGGTTTTCCAGATGCGGAAAAGGTTGACGGGATTCTACCACTTGGGGAGACAGCAGGGGCTCCACCTCGTGCTGATAATAATCTTTCACAAAAGAAAGCTGCTCTTTGGATAACTGGGTAGGTTTTAACAAACGAAATCCGTGAGATGAGAGTTCCCTTATCACATCTTCATAAACACCTTCCTGATGCACATAAAATTTCTGAGTTCGTTTTAAAATTTTCTGCACTTGCTCCTGCTCAGTCAATCCGCTTTTATCATCCTTGGTTTGTTTGCCGAATTGCACATGGTCGGTTAAGCTTCCCACCCGCACCATATAAAACTCGTCTAAATTACTGGTAACAATGGAAAGAAACCGCAACTTTTCAAGCGGCGGTGTTAAAGAATCGGTTGCTTCATCAAGCACCCTTGCATTAAATTTTAACCAGCTGAGTTCTCTGTTTTCATACATCTGATACACGGCAATTCACTCCAAGGATTGTAGTTTACAAAATACCATTCTTATTATACTAAAAAAACCTCTCAATTGCAAGGGATTTTACATAAAAAAATGACGACTTGACAAATTCTTTTTGAAGCAATATACTATAGATAATCCATTTTTTTAAAAAAGAGGTGCTTTTTTTGAAAAATATCCGAGATTTTCTCTCCTATTATAAACCCCACAAGAAATTATTTTTCCAAGATATGCTTTGTGCATTTTTAGTAGCGGTTGCAGACCTGGTGTACCCTATGATTGCCAAAAATATGATTAACGACTATGTACCAAATGGCAATCTTCGTTTGTTTTTGGTATGGTCAGGCGTGTTACTTCTTATCTATATCGTGAAGGCTCTGCTCAACTACTTTATCCAATACTACGGACACGTGATGGGAGTGCGGATGCAAGCTGAAATGCGTGAAAAAATGTTTCAGCATTTGGAAACGCTACCATTCTCCTATTTTGACGAAAACAAATCGGGAACTATTATGTCCCGTTTGGTTAATGATTTGATGGATATTTCTGAGCTCGCTCACCACGGTCCGGAAGACTTATTTTTATCGCTGATTGTAATGGTTGGCTCCTTTGCTATTTTGTGCACGGTAAACGTGTGGCTCACGGTTATTACCTTCGCTCTGCTTCCCTTTATTCTTCTGATTGTGGTTTCGCTACGTCTTAAAATGAGTGCTACTTTCAAAAAATCCCGTGAAGAATTGGGAGAAGTGAATGCCAACTTGGAAAATTCCATCTCAGGCATCCGTGTAACCCGTGCATACAACAACACTTCCCGTGAGGAAGAAAAATTCCGTCAGTACAACGACCAATATCAAACTGCCAGAAATGCCTCTTATCAGGTGATGGGGCAATTTCATTCATCACTCACCTTCTCCACGGATATTCTGTATCTGGTGGTGCTGGCGGCAGGCGGTATTTTCTTTTTCCGGAATCAGATTGATGCTGGGGAATTCACAATGTACCTTTTATATATCAATTCCTTCCTGCAGCCGTTACGAAAACTCATCAGCTTCTTTGAGCAGTACCAAAACGGTATGACAGGCTTTGAGCGAATTCAGGAAGTGTTTGCCGTGGCTCCCGAAGAAGAAGCCGAAAATGCCATTACCATTGAATCTACCAACGGAGATATCCGATTCAACAATGTTACCTTCCGCTATGAAGAACCCAAAGAGGAGGAGGAAAAAGAAACAGAAGCTGACAAAGAACAAGACGAAAAAGAAAAACAAAAACCTGTGATTGAGCATCTGAATCTGCATATTCCCAAAGGGAAAACCGTAGCGCTGGTGGGTCCTTCCGGCGGCGGTAAAACTACACTGTGTCATCTGATTCCCCGTTTCTATGAAATTTCCGATGGCGAAATTTTATTAGACGGCGTGGATATTCGCAACATCACACGCCAAAGTCTCAGAAGTCATATCGGAATGGTGGCACAGGACGTATTCCTCTTTACCGGTTCCATCAGGGAAAATATCGGCTACGGCAACTTAGATGCCACCGAAGAAGAAATTATGGATGCCGCTAAGAAAGCCAATATCCACGATTACATTATGACCCTCCCCGATGGCTACGACACCTATGTGGGTGAGCGAGGCATTAAACTCTCAGGCGGACAAAAACAGCGTATTTCCATTGCCAGAGTTTTCTTAAAGAATCCCTCGATTTTGATTTTGGACGAAGCCACTTCCGCTCTGAATAATGCCACCGAAATGCTGATTCAATCTGCATTGGAAGAACTGTCCCGTGGCAGAACCACCATCGTGGTGGCGCACAGACTTTCCACCATCAAAAATGCGGACGAAATCGTGGTGATTACCGACGAAGGCGTTTCCGAACGGGGTACTCACGAAGAACTGCTCCAAAAAGGCGGTTTATACAGCGAATTATATCAGTATCAGTTTAAAACGGAATAATTTTTCAATACCAAACAAAAACCGCAAGGATGATTTTTAAAAAATCCTTGCGTTTTTTTGTTTTGCAATGATTCATTTTCTATACTCCCCTATTAAGCCCTAACTACAACGGTCACCTTTGGGAATCCTCCCACCGTCTTCGACGGTCCCCCCTCCTTTAGGCAAGGAGGGCTTTTTTCATTCAGAGAAAGCCAAAGCAATGGAGTGATACCAAAAAGGAGCATCAGAAAACCTGATACTCCTTTTTTTATTTTGATTTTTACAACATGAGACGCAGAGAAAACGATGCAAAATGGAGAAACCGAACCCGAAGAGGTTATCCGAAGGCGTACATTGTGTACGCCGAGTGATGAGGTTCATCCATTTGGCGCGTTTTATCAAGTCGTCTAATCGTTAAAACCTACACGAGAAGAATAAGTCGTATGCAGAAGTTCGTGTGCTTTATGAGAATTGGGTTCTCCCAAAAATTCATCATAGAGCTGTTTAATCTGCGGGTTGTTGTGAGACTGACGTAAGGTAAGTCTTTCGTCTTCGCTATACAACGCTTTTGCTCGTTTTTCCTTGTAGGTATCCAAAATATCGTCTGCTTCGTTCGGTAAGAAACAGGAACGGATAATCGGCTGACCGCCACCTGCAATACATCCGCCGGGGCAACCCATAATTTCAATAAAGTGATATTTGGATTTGCCTGCACGAATATCATCAAGCAAGACTTTTGCGTTTTTCATACCGTGTGCAATTGCCACGTTTACGGTGGTGCCGTTGATATCC
Source organism: Oscillospiraceae bacterium (assembly GCA_015068645.1). NCBI lineage: Bacteria > Bacillati > Bacillota > Clostridia > Eubacteriales > Oscillospiraceae > Oscillospiraceae bacterium. The sequence goes on along the minus strand of SVKD01000016.1, from coordinate 31,896 downwards.
AAGGATGCTTCACGGATGCCGTCGAATCCACGAACCGCTTCAAATTTGATAGCATCATGTTCTTTGCCGGTCAACACAAAATATACGGTACGAAGTGCCGCTTCCATTACACCGCCGGTAACACCGAAGATAACACCTGCACCGGTGTAATCTCCCATTAAATCCTGGTCGAATTCTTCGTCGGGCAGACGGGTGAACAGAATACCTGCACGTTTAATCATACGGGCAAGTTCACGGGTGGTTAACACTGCATCCACATCTTTGATGCCATCCACCTGCATTTGTTCTCTTTCTTTTTCGTCTTTCTTTGCAGTACAGGGCATAATGGAAACCACAAAAATATCTTTGGGGTCAATACCGTTTCTTTCGGCATAGTAAGACTTAATAATGGCACCCTGCATCTGATGGGGGGATTTACAGCTGGACAGATGAGGCAATAAATCACCATAATTATATTCTGCATAGTTAATCCATCCGGGAGAACAGGAGGTAATCATAGGAAGAACGCCGCCGTTTTTGATTCTGCCTAATAATTCAGTACCTTCTTCCATAATGGTTAAGTCGGCAGCAAAGTTGGTGTCATACACTTTGTCAAATCCTAAACGTTTTAAGGCAGCCACCATTTTGCCGGTCACAGCGGTGCCAACGGGCATTCCGAATTCTTCACCCAATGCGGCACGAACTGCGGGAGCAGTCTGCACCACCACGTGTTTTCCTGCTTTCATAGCAGCATCCACTTTGGAAATTTCGGATTTTTCCATCAAAGCGCCGGTGGGACATACGCTGACACACTGTCCGCAAAGGATACAGGGAGAATTTTTCATAGAACGGTTTTCTGCCGGTGCAACAATGGTTTTAAAGCCACGGTTTTCAAAGCCTAAGATACCCATTCCGTGAGCGTTTTCACATCTTGCCACACAACGTCCGCAAAGGATACATTTTGATGTATCACGAACGATGGAGGGGGTTAAATCATCTAAGGTCACGGGAGTTTTCACGCCCTGATATCTGCCTTCTCTTGCACCGGTTACCGATGCCACGTGCAGCAGTTCACATTGACCGTTCTTATCACACTGCTGACAGTTCTGATTGTGGTTGGATAATAACAGTTCCACAGATGCACGACGTGCTTCTGCTGCTGCGGGAGTGGAAATACGGATTTCCATTCCCTCATTCACAGGATATACACAAGAAGCAACCAATCCTCTTGCACCTGCAACTTCAACTAAACATACACGGCAGGAACCGTTGGAACACTCACCGTGATTAAATGCACACAAAGAAGGAATTTCATAACCGCATTTTTTTGCAGCTTCCAAAATGGTGATGCCTTCTTCTACCTGATAGGAAACGCCTTCAATTTTAATAGTTACAGTAGCCATTTTGAAATACCTCCTTACTTCTGAATAATTGCTTTAAACTTACAGGTTGCAAGACAAGCACCGCATTTCACACACTTAGAAGCATCAATCTGATAAGATTTCAGTTTCTTACCGGGTGCGGTGTAATCGGTTTGCTCAATGCAACCAACAGGACAAGCTTTTGCACACATTCCGCAACCAAAACAGTTATCCTGCACAATGGTGTACTGAATGAGTTTTTTACATACTTTTGCGGGACATTGTTTATCCACAATATGTGCTAAATATTCATCTTTAAAGTGAGTCAAGGTGGAGATAATGGGGTTTGCCGCAGTCTGACCCAATGCACAAAGAGAGTTTGCTTTTACGGTTTTGCCCAGTTCTTCCAGTTCTTCCAAGTCCTGCATAGTGCCATTACCTTCGGTAATGCGGGTTAAGATTTCCAGCATTCTCTTAGTACCGATACGGCAGGGAGAACATTTACCGCAGGATTCGTCACAAATAAATTCCATATAGAATTTGGCAACGTCTACCATACAGTTATCTTCATCCATAACGATAGCACCGCCGGAACCCATCATGGAGCCTTTTGCTACTAAGTTATCAAAATCAATGGGTTCGTCCAGGGCTTCTTTGGTCAGACATCCGCCGGAGGGACCGCCGGTCTGAATTGCTTTAAATTCTTTCCCGTTCGGAATACCGCCACCGATATCATAAATCAGTTCCCGTAAGGTGGTACCCATAGGAATTTCCACCAACCCTACGTTATTTACTTTACCGCCCAAGGCAAACACTTTGGTACCTTTGGATTTTTCGGTACCGCATTCTGCAAACTTTTCGGCACCCTCTCTTAAAATATAAGGCACACATGCCAATGTTTCCACGTTATTTACAATGGTGGGTTTTCCCCATAAACCTTTTACCGCCGGGAACGGAGGACGGGGACGAGGCATACCGCGTTTTCCTTCGATGGAATTTAAAAGAGCAGTTTCTTCCCCACATACAAAGGCACCTGCACCCAAACGGATATGTGCCTGGAAGCTAAAACCGCTTCCCATAATATTTTCGCCTAAAATACCGGCTTCGTTCATCTGCTTGATAGCATTTCTCAAACGTGCAACGGCAATAGGATATTCTGCACGCACATAGAAATAACCTTCAGTGGCACCGATGGCATACCCTGCAATCATCATCCCTTCCAACACTGCAAAGGGATTTCCTTCTAAAATGGAACGGTCCATAAATGCACCCGGGTCACCTTCGTCACCATTACAAACCACATATTTCTGGTCTGCTTCGTTGGCATACGCAAAACTCCATTTACGTCCGGAGGGGAACCCTGCTCCCCCACGTCCGCGAAGACCGGATGCCAACACTTCGTCAATGACTTCTTTCTGGCTCATAGACAAAGCTCTCTTCAATCCCAAAAATGCGCCTTCGCCCATTGCTTCGTTGATGTCTTCGGGATTGATAACACCGCAACCGTGCAATGCAATACGTTTTTGTTTTTTATAGAAATTGATATCTTCCTGTTTTGCCACTTTTTCGCCGGTTAAGGGTTCTATGTAAAGCAGGCGTTCCACGATTTCGCCGTTTTTGATATCTTTTTCAAAGATTTCTTCCACGTCGTCTACCTTTACCAAACGGTACAGAGTGTCTTCGGGGAAAATTTTCACGAAAGGTCCCTGGGAACAGAATCCGAAACATCCAACGATGTTGCAGGTTACCTTGTCACCCATATTATTATCAGCAATCAACTGTTCAAATTTTGCTTTGATGTCCATAGAATTGGAGGACAAACATCCGGTACCGCCACAAAGCAGAATGGCACGTTTTCCGTCAGCACCGTCTATTTTACCTTTTAATGCTTCGGTACAGCTGCAAATTTTAGCATCTAATTCTGCAAATGTTTTCATCAGATGGCACCTCCTAAAGCTTTGTATTCTGCCACAATGCCGGGAACCTGATCCACAGACAGCTTGGGATACACTTTTCCGTTGATAGTTACCGCAGGCGCAATCCCGCAGGCACCGATACATCTTAAAGCGTCAATGGTAAATAATCCGTCAGCGGTGGTTTCCCCGGGAGCAATACCCAAGATTTCGGAAAATTTGTCCATTACCAGCTGAGCACCTTTTACATAACAAGCGGTACCCATACAACAACCGATGACGTATTTTCCTTTCGGTTCTAACGAAAAGAAAGAATAGAAGGTTACCACACCGTAAATCTCTGCAACCGAAATGCCGGTTTGATCCGACACAATCTGCTGCACATCCAGAGGAATATATCCGTATTCATTCTGAATGTCACTTAAAATCATCATCAGGGGAGTTTTTTCGTTTGCGTATCTTTGGCAGATTTCCAAAATCTTTGCTACACCTGCCTCACTAATGTGCGCCATAATTAAGCCCTCCTTAATATGTTGTCGGCACGAAAATCCATGCCATTTGGATATATCGTTAAATTTTTTGCTTGATTTATCGTGCATTTTATACAATATGCATAAATATTATAGCATATCTGCGCCCAAAGTTCAATAGTTTTTACAAAAATTAGAAGTTTTTTTCAAAAGAAAATTTTTTTGCTTGACAATAAAGAATATCTATGCTATGCTTTTGATACAACAAAATAATTCATACAAAGTGTCTGCCCTGCCGTTTGGCTTTGCAGATGAAAAGGGAACCGGGTGCGAATCCCGGACGATACCAGTCGCTGTATGTATCAAGTTGATTCCGCCAGATTCTGGCACAGGGCGAAAGCCGGTCATTGGGAAACTGAGAAGACTAAGGAATGAGCGTTTTAAGATACGAGTCAGAAGACCTGCTTTGATGTTGTTCCGCCAATGTGTCTGGAGAATTTGCACAGGAATAATAGTTTTGTTTTTCTTTTTTTAGAAAACAAAATATGAAGTTCACAGAAACACTCTGCTGTGGCAATTTTGAATCAAAATTGCCGCAGTTTTTTTATTATCTGCGGTAACAACGAGGAGGCGTATAAAAAAATAAAACATCGTGCTACCAAAGCGCTATTTCCCGCAAATAATAAAAAGGAGAATTTCAAAATGAACAAAAAATTTTTTAGTATCCTGATGTTTTTGATGATGGCAGTTTCCCTCTTCCCTCTCGCAACCTTTGCCAACACAATGCCCTTGGTTGATTTAAGAGAAAACTACGGTGCAATTTCTGTGGAAGCGTATAATCTTGGTCAGGGTTTTCTGGTAGAACCGTCTTTATATGCCAAAGAAGGAAAATCGGTTGGCGATATTACAGTAGAGGTTCTTACCAAAAAGAACATTGGTTATACGGGGGACACCTCTTATTTCAGCGGATTTGAATTTGACGATACTATTGAACCCCAATATCCCGAATATCTACAAGACTACATCTGGGAATTTGAAGGCTTAGGGGACGGAAACGGTTATTTGGAGGAATTCGATTATAGCTGGATGTCCGGTTGGTGCTATACCATGAATGACTGGTGGGCATCCTGGGGGGCATCGGATGCATATCCGGGGGATGCAATTGTTGATTACAACTCCGGCGAAACGGTGATTCTCGGCGATGTAATCCGTTGGCATTTTACCATCAAAGGTTATGGCTGTGATTGTGGATTTGCTAATAATGTGATGGCAGAATGGATGGGTGGAAATTTATTTATTCAGGAAGATAAATCTGATCTCATTTTCCTCTTGGCTGCAATCAATGATTATTATGGAAATCTTGATACCGACGATGTGTATGAAACTGCACTTGCGGTAGCTGCCAATCCTTTGGCAAGTGCTTCGGAACTGACAGAACAGGAAACAATTCTCACCAGCTACATTGAAGATACTTTTTTCACCGCCACGGTTTCAGATTTTGAAATCACAGGCTATGACGGAGATTTTGTGTATATCACATTCCCCGAAGAAGGTGCCAACATCACTTTGATTCTTGCAGATTATGAAAACGATCAATTAAACCTTATAAAACCAATTCCCCTGACCACCAAAAAAACAAGCGGTGAAAATGTGATGATTGTTCCCATTGATTCCGATATCACACTTTCTTCCAATGATAAACTGATGTTGTGGGATGGCTTTACAACCTGTATGCCCCTTTGTGAAGCATATATTGTAAATTAAGGAAAGGAACCAATCACATGAAAAAAATTGTTAGTATTTTGCTTCTTTTGGTAATGCTGTTTTCTACATTGCCCGTTCTGGCATCAGAGGAAGTTACGGAAAATGATATTGTCACCGAAGAAATAGATTATAATAGTATCAATGCGGTGATGGAAACAATCGACGCCATCGGCGAAGTTACCATATTTGCTGGCGAGAGAATCAAAGAAGCCCGGAATACCTACGAAGAATTACCCGATTCTCACAAAGAATTGGTTGAAAATATTGATAGTTTAACCGATGCGGAAGCAGTCATCGCAGTGTTGTATGAAGAATTAGCCAACATCGATTATCTGTCTGTTTACGAAGCAACTGCCGAGTATATTTCTCAGCTTGGAATCCCCAATGTGGGGTCTGTTGGCGGAGAATGGATGGTAATTGCCCTTACCCGTTCCGGCAGGGAATGTCCGGATGGTTATTATGAAAATGTGGTAACCTTTGTGAATGAAAACATCAATGATAAAGGGCAACTTCACAGAGCGAAGTCCACTGAGAATTCCAGAGTAATTCTTGCACTTACCTCATTGGGATATGATGTTACCAATGTGGATGGACATAATCTGCTTTGCGGACTTTCCGATATGAGTTACTTAAAAAGACAAGGGGTGAACGGTCCCATCTGGGCTCTTATCGCCTTAGATAGTTATGGTTATGAAATTCCCCAAAACTCCAACGAAGACACTCAGGCAACCCGAGAAGATATCATATCCTATATTCTGGAAAAACAACTTCCTGACGGTGGCTGGTCCATTTATGGACAGACCTCCGACCCTGATATGACAGGGATGGCAATTGTGGCGCTTGCTCCCTATTGCGATACCAATCCCCAGGTTGCAGAAGCCGTGGAAACTGCGCTGAGTTACCTTTCTGAAGCTCAATATGAAAATGGAGCTTTTGGTTCCATCGACGGTATTTGCAGCGAGTCCTGTGCTCAGGTACTTGTTGCATTGACGGCGCTAGGCATTGACCCCGAAACCGACGAGCGTTTTGTGAAGAATGGAATTTCCGTGGTAGATGCCTTGTGTATGTTTGCCATAGAGGGCGGCGGATTTGAACATATCCCCTATATTGGCTTAAACGGCATGGCTACTGAGCAGGGAGAATATGCATTGGTTTCTTACATTCGTTTCCTGGAAGGCAAAACTCATCTTTACGATATGTCAGATGTCACCATAACACAAGACGAAGATCAGGAAGAAAACGATGATTGGGATGATACCATTGCAGAAGAAGATCCTGAAATTTGGGAGGATCCTATCGTGGAAGAAGATCCTGAAATTTGGGACGATCCTATCGTAGAGGAAGACCAAGCCCCCGAAGCAGAGGACTCCCTCTCCAAAGAAAATAATCCAACACAAACGGAAGAAACACAGCCCGAACCCGAACAAACAACATCTGAAAACACAGAGATTTTTGTAATGACCGATACCACTTTCGCTGATGTTCAAAGAAACGACTGGTATTACGAATCCGTGAAGTACGTATATGAAAACAACCTGATGCAAGGTACCGACAACGGCTTTGAGCCCAACGGTAAAATGACAAGAGCAATGCTTGTAACCACTCTTTACAGAATGTCCCCCTCCGAAACAACAGAAGTTATCCACAGTTTTTCAGATGTAGCGGAAGATAGTTGGTACTTTGACGCAGTTTCGTGGGCAGTTACAAATAAGATTGTAAACGGTGTGAGTGAAACAGAATTTATGCCGGAACAAGAAGTTACCCGCGAGCAAATGGCTTTAATGCTCTGGCGCTACGCAAAGATGTGCGGAATTGATGTTTCAATCAGCTCCAATCTTGAAAAGTATACAGATACCAACGAGATCAGTGATTGGGCAAGGGATGCCGTCCAATGGGCGAACGCTGTTTCTCTGCTGAATGGTACTGATGCCACGACCTTATCTCCCAAGAATACTGCAACCCGTGCTCAAGTGGCAACCATTCTGATGCGTTTTCTTCAAATAACAACAACAAAATAAAAAAGGATGTGAAATCGGTTGATAAAACACAAAAATAAAATCATATGGGGACTTCTTATTGTAGCAGTCCTTTCCTTTACTTTTTGGTACGGCGGCGACGCTCCGGGACTTCGGGGATGGGCAATTCATTCGGAAAGTCAGGAGTTGTCTCCCAAAAGCAAGGTATCTGTTTCATCAGAATATATTACTCCTACTCCGAAGGAGCAAAAAATCAATCCTATCCTTCCGACAAGTACAAATGAAGATAGTGCAGAAAAAGATCCTGCTCCTCAAACGGAAACAAAAAACGAAAATCCCCCGACTGAAAATGATGTCATCACAGATGAAAGTTCCGAGGAAGAACAAAATCACACCGCACCTGTCACAGAGGAGCCACAGAATGCTAATCCAACAGAACACTCTGAACTTACTACAAAAAAGAAAACCACAAGTGATATCGTTACAGCAAACAAAAAGGAAGATACTGCAGAAAAAGATCTTGCTTCTCAGGCAAAAACAGAACATGAAAATATCGATATAAAAAACACGATGATAATCGATCCAAACACCGGAAAAGACCAATATCTCACCGACCCGGTTCCCGAGGGAAAACCCGTCCCCGTGGAACCTCAGAATGTGGATGTATCTGATCAAGCGCTGAGCTGCACTCTGTCTGTTCGTTGTGACAGTATTCTTCAGCATATGGAATGGCTGGATCCGGAGAAGGTGGAACTTGTTCCGAAAGACGGTGTTATCTATGCAGAACAGACGGTCGTCTTCTATGACGGAGAAAATGTATTTGATGTGCTCCTGCGGGAAATGAAACAAAATAGAATTCACATGGAATTTGAACACACCCCTCTGTATAACAGCTCCTATATTGAAGGCATAGCAAATCTTTACGAGTTTGACTGCGGGGAGCTTTCCGGATGGATGTACCGAGTAAACGATTGGTTCCCCAATTACGGCTGTTCACGTTATCAGTTAAAAGACGGCGATCGGATCGAATGGCTGTATACCTGCGAATTGGGAAGGGATATTGGTGGTTCTGCTGCTATAACCGGCAACTGATTTATCACAGTTTTGATTTCAAATATTTTTAACACAAAAAAACATCCTCTGTTTCTACAAAGGATGTTTTTTGTTGTTGATAATCATTTTAGTAATTGATAAATCCAAGATCTGCAACGGAAAAATTACCGATATCAGACAGCCTGTAAAAAATGCTTTGCACATAATCAAGACCTGTCATTACATTCTCGTGACAAATTTCTTCATTGAGTTGCTGATCTACGGTACCCTCAGCTCTTAAGAAGTGGATTTGGCTATCGGGCGTGTAATTGGGCGCATAAATTTCAGTCATACCTAAAAAATAAAAGGGAGATTGATCATTATTGAAGCTATAGTAAACAAAGTAGTCGTTACTTGCAAAATCCAAAGTTAACGAGGTATAGTAAATATCGTCCCGATATACTTCAAAATAAATCACGTCAATGGTATAATCGTCGTTCCGGCAAATGGAGCATTCCACATAGCCGTTTTCGGTATCGATCCGTTCCGTGTAAGCAGGCTGACCGTTGATATCTTCATTTTCCATGGTTTCAATAACAGCCAGAAGCATATAATAAGCATTTTCTTTGGCAGTAGCATTCGTATTATTGCCGGAAGGAACAGCCGCTACAGAAGATTCTTCAGCCAACGTAGATAAAGAGGTAAGAGCGTTTCTCTGATGCTCTGCGATCACAGACATAGGAAGAGCCAGATTCAGATTCTGACCTTCCGTAAAACCTGCTGAAGTAATTCCGATTACTTCGCCGTATTTGTTAATCAAAGCGCCGCCACTGCTCCCCTGTGAAATCGCAGCACTGGTCTGGATATAACAAACATTATCAAGCCAACGGTGAGTATTGGAAATCAATCCCTGGCTAATGGTATTTTTCAGTCCGAGAGGGCTACCGATGGCGTACACGGTACTACCGCCAATCACAGTATCTTCGTCAGCGATTTCCAGTGTGGAAAATCCGCTTCCGTCAATTTGAATTACAGCCCAGTCATATTTCTCACTGTAATCATAAACACCTAAAACATCATACACTTCTTCCGTGCCTGAAATGGTGACTTTTGCGGAATAACCACCTTCAATCACATGATAATTGGTAACTGCAACACCACTTTCTTCTAGAAAAAATCCACTCCCGGAAGAAATTGCATCACCTGCACGGTTATACATTTCAATATAAAAAACAGCAGAAGAACAACGGTTATAAATTTCCTCTGAGGACAGCTCCTTAGCATTTTGTTCCACCTTTGCAAATGCCGCAGGGTCATAATATTCGGTGTACTGCTCATATGTAAACACACCGTCTTCAATCAGCTTTTGGGCAAGGGATTTGTCAGTATCGTTCAAATTGGAATTCAGTGCCGCATAGGAAACTAAAACCACATCTTTACGCAGAAAATTCACCCGATTAACCTGCCCGGGCAAGATTCCTACGGTTTCTGCTAAGGAATAAGGATTGCTCCAAGAAAAATCTTCTCCGTTGGTATCGGAATATCCCAAAGCTCTTAACACAAAGGTCAGATACATCTGTGCGCTTGCCTCGCCGGTACCAAAAGTCGTTTCAGAAACACCCTTAGTTAAACCTTTTTGATATGCATATCCTACATATCCGTCTGCCCACTGGGGAACATCGGTAAAAGGATGGGAAGCTGTGCTGTTTTGTGCCAGAGATCCGTCACCTAATAAACGAATCAACATCACCAGTGCTTCCACACGGGTAGGTGCACGATCCAGAGCAAAATCCGTGTCTGAAACACCCTGAAACAGCCCAAGATTTTTCAAATCTCCTGCAAGCTGCTGTTCGAAATCTGAACCGGCAGCTGCCGACGCAGCAGCGGGCAACGCCATCATAACAAGCATGATGCTCAAAAATGTTGCAATAAGTTTTTTCAACTGCCTCTCTCCTTTGTCCCGCAAATTTTAATCTTTCATTTATTGTATCATAACCATTTTATATTTGTCAATTCTTTTCTTGGCGTTTACAAAATTTACCCCTACCCCAATATAAAAACACCGTCTGTTCAAATACAGACGGTGTTTTCCTTAACAGTTATTATCTGATTTAGAAATTTAAGAATCCCAAATCGGAAATGGTGTAATCTCCCAAACCGTGGAACCGTTCATAAATGCGTTGAACAAATTGCAAGCCTTTCACAACATTTTCATGACAGATTGCTGCATCCAACTGTGCATCAATGTTGGCATCTGCTTCAATAAAACGAAGATCGCTGTGAACACTGTAGGTAGGAGCATGAATCTGTGCAAGGCCCGTACATTCAAAAGAATCCCCTGCATGATTGTAGCTGTAATACACAAACATATTATCATCATAAGGTTCCAGTGTCAAAGAAGTGTAATAGGTATCTTCTCCCGAAATTTCCCAAATGGTCACATCAATAGAGTGATCGTCATTACGGACCAGGGAATATTCAATCATACCGTTTTCGGTTTCTACGGTTTCTGCATAGGAACGTTTTCCGTTGATGGTTTCGTTTTCCATCGCATCAATCACAGACAACAGCAATGCATACGCTTCTTCTCTGGGAGTATGTTCGGTACCAACTGCAGACTGAAGAATTCTGGTCAAACTTGCTAAAGTAATCAGATTCCCTTTCAAATGATTTTCGATCACGGAGATCGGTAGCGCCAAAAGTGCATTTTGACCATTGGATGAAGCATCTGAAACAATCCCGATTACTTCCCCGCTTTTGTTAACCAATGCACTGCCGCAGACTTGGTTGGCTGCAGCAACATCCGTTGCAATATAACAAATATTTCCTATCCAGTTATTTGCATTGGAGATTTTACCGGTAGCAATGCCACCGTTGGAATTTTTCTGTTCTCCCACGGTATATACCATCGCACCGTCTGTTGCAATGGCAGCATCTCCCACAGGTAAAACGGAAAATCCGCTTCCCGCCACCTGAATAATCGCCCAATCATAGTCAATACTGTAATCATAAACACCGGACACCTGATATACAGCTCCGGTTTCCAACATAGTGATTTTGGCAGAATAACCATTTTTAATCACATGAAAATCAGTAACCGCTACACCGCTTTCTTCAATAAAGAAACCATTTCCGGTACTAATGAGTTCATCTGCACGATTATACACATCGATCCGAAAAACAGACGGTGAACATTTGGTATAAATTTCTTCCGAGGTTAACTGCACCTGCTCTTGCGAAAAACGTTTGAGCGCAGTGCGGTCATAGTTCATATTATACTCGTTGAAGGAAAACAAGCCGTTTTCCATCAGCTTTTGAGACAATGTGCCACCGGTCCCCTTTGTTTTGGCTTCCAGTGCCGCATAAGACACCAATACCACGTCTGCACGCAGGAAGTTTTCCAGATCAGTCTTGGGAGAAATCAACCCCAACTGTTCTGCTAAGGGAAACGGGTTATCCCAAGTGAAATCTTTTCCGTCCACGTCAGAATAACCAAGTGCACGGAGTACAAAGGTCAGATAGGTCTGTGCGTTTGCATCTGCTGTACCAAAAACAGTGTCAGAAATCCCATTGGTCAATCCTTTCTGATAAGCAAATCCCACATAAGAGTTTGCCCACTCGGGTACATCGGTAAAAGGATGGGATGCAGTGCTGTTTTGTGCGCTGTTACCCAGGCCCATCAAACGAACCAGCATCACCAGGGCTTCCAAACGGGTGGGTGCACGGTCAAGATCAAAATCATTCTCAGAAACACCTTGAAACAGTCCCAATTTTTTCAAATCCCCTGCCAGATGATTTTCAAAAAATACATCTCTCGCCCCTAAAACAGAGGTGGGGAATGCTATAATTAACAATACTACAACTAAACAAATTGCAATTATTTTCTTCATTGCGTTCTCTCCTTTATGGCGATTTACACAAAGTCCTTCTGGGTATTATATCACATAAAACCCGCATTTGTCAATTATTTCCGTCGATTTTTCCTCTTGTGCAATCTTACAATACCTTTTTCAATAACAAATCATAACAAAAAAATCCAAAAAAATCCACTTGACAAGAATGAAAAAATAGTGTATAATAGCCCTTGGTTTTCGAGGTGTAGCTCAGTTTGGTAGAGTGCTTGGTTTGGGACCAAGATGCCGCAGGTTCAAGTCCTGTCACCTCGACCAAAGAAAAAGAGTCATCCACAATGTGGGTGGCTCTTTTTTTCATACAGGACTTGAACCTTAAGAAGGCAACGAGCGTTAAAAAGTTGCCTGCGGCAAGTTTTTAGCGAAGTTGGTGCGCAGACGGGTACCGAAGCCGAAGGCTTGGGTCGTCAAGCTGATAGGGTGTGCAACGCACAACCGTGTCCTGTCACCTCGACCAGAAAAAGAGTCATCCACTAAGCGGGTGGCTCTTTTTTTCATACAGGACTTGAACCTTAAGAAGGCAACGAGCGTTTAGAAAACCGTTCGGGGAACGGTTTTTAGCGAAGTTGGAGCGCAGGCGGGTACCGAAGCCAACGGCTTGGGTCGCCAAGCTGATAGGGTGTGCAATGCACAACCGTGTCCTGTCACCTCGACCAAAGAAAAAGAGTCATCCATATAATGGATGGCTCTTTTTTTCATACAGGACTTGAACTTTAAGAATTGCAATACAAAAAAACAGACTGTTTCGTTTTCATCAAACAGTCTGTTTCTTTTTATTTTTCGTTACCCTGATAACGGGATTTTCTTAATTTTTGCTGTTCGTGTTTTTCATAGGCTAAAATAATTTTCTGCACCAGCGGATGGCGAACAACGTCTTTATGAGAAAGCATAGTGATGGAAATTCCCTCAATATTTTTTAAGATGGAAACCGCTTCCTTCAATCCCGATTTTTTCCCGAAAGGCAGGTCAGTTTGGGTGATATCCCCTGTGATAACCGCTTTTGTATTGAATCCGATACGGGTTAAAAACATTTTCATCTGTTCGGGAGTGGTGTTCTGTGCTTCATCTAAAATTACGAAACAATCGTCTAAAGTTCGACCTCGCATATAGGCGAGCGGTGCTACCTCAATCAATCCCTTTTCGGAGTATTTTGTAAAAGTATCAGAACCTAAACAATCGAACAATGCATCGTATAAGGGCCGCAGATAGGGATCAATTTTAGACTGCAAATCTCCGGGTAAAAAACCAAGTTTTTCCCCCGCTTCAATGGCAGGACGGGTTAAAATAATACGAGAAACTTCTTTATTTTTAAATGCAGTTACCGCACAGGCAACTGCCAGATATGTTTTTCCCGTTCCTGCAGGACCAATGCCTAAATTGATGATATTTTTTTCGATATTTTCGATATAAGCTTTCTGCCCCAGCGTTTTTGGTTTGATTGGTTTCCCCTTGGCAGTGACGCAAACGCAGTTTCCGCCGATTTCTGCAACCGATTTCACGTTCCCCTCTCTTGCCATACTGATAAGATAACGCACCGTTTGTTCATCTAAGGATTCTTCAAATTTGAGACGCTGAATGAGTCCTTCCAACACTTCGGTTGCCATAGTTACCGCAACCTCTTCCCCGCTCACTTTCACAATGCCGTTTCTGTGAAAAATTTTCACACCCAACTCTTTTTCTATGAGCAAAATATTTTCATCGAAATTGCCGAACAGACGAATCGCTTCATCTACCGAATTAAGCAAAATTTCTTTCTCCATACATACCTCTTATGTTTCTTGGTCGACAGACTTCTGGATGGTTTTTTCTATCCCCAATTCTTCCTCGCATTCTGCAAACACCGTCACAGAAATACTGTCATCCGTAAGCCTTAACGACTCTGTTTTTAATGAAATAATATCTTCAATCCCCTTTTCGGAAAGTTTCTTTAAGAACTCCTCGGTCGCTTCTTTGATTGCTTCTTCCTCAGTTCTTTCCACTTTTTGCAAGTTGTATTCCGAAAAAAGGGTTTCCCGATAAGTGACAAATAAAAAATGTCTTTCTTTTATTATACTATCATAATTATAAAAGTCAATACTTTGCCCAAAATCCAGTGGAATTTTTAGGAAAGACAGGGCAAGCTCACGTTTGCTTTTTTCTGCTCCTGTGGGAATTTTCTCGTAACAGTACAGTTTTTTTTCGTAAACTTCTTTTTCCCAAGTAACAGCACGAATTTTCCCCATTGAATGTAAATATCTGTTCCCCACGGTGGGACTGGGGATAAGACCCGAAATTAAAATCTGATCTTTTAACACCGTATCTCCCACCTTCACCATAGCTTCTCCGTTTTCTGCAATAATTTCTTTAATATGACCGTCTTTTTTTGCCACAATATTGGTAGGCACATCTTTTGGAATCAACGGTGGCGAATCAGTTCTGGGAATCAACGTGACCAAAAGATTGGTACCTGACAATTCCAAATTTGCCCACAAAACCTGAGGAAAGCGATTGATTATCTGATTGGAAAGATAAGTGGTATCCACTGTTTTTCTGATTTTTCCTACCCCTAAATCATTTTCAGCCAAAAAGGCACGTATTTTGGCAGTATCAATTCCGGGAGCAGCATCAAAGGTTACCGTCCAGATAAAGGAAGAAGAAAGAAAAATCCCCACAAAAAAGAGGACCGCTGCAAAACAGAAAACTGTCCTTTTCTGAAGCGATTTCATAAAAACAGGCAGGCCCATTCCCTGCTGCAGCGTAAGAGCTGTTCCCGTTTTTTCAGCAAATTCTTTTAACAAAACGGCTCCCCGATTACTGACGGAAAACAACATCGTTTGATCATCGGGACGGCTGATATTCCAAAGGTACAGCTTATGTGCAAGGCACAGATTCAAAAATTTTTCCAGATGAATTCCCTTGGCAAAATAACAACGGTACCCCTTTACAAACCGATAGGCACGTACCACCAAAATCACCTCCTACTGTTTTTCAATGCTCACTAAATTTCCTGAAACGGTCAGTTCTTCATCGGTAAGAGCAGTAATGATCAGGTTGCTGCCCAAAATTTTATACACATATTTTCGGGTATTCACCTCAATTTGCTCGTCGGATAAACTGATAATTCCCTTATGATTGATAATCTCTATCAAATAATCTCCCGTGACGGTGATTTTCGGTTCTCCCAATAAAACTTCAGGAGAAATTCCCAAACGGTCTGCCAACGTTTTTTTGGGTTGAATCCCGATGCTTTGCTCTATTGGGGAACCGGTTGGCACATTTTTTCGGCCTTTTTTCTTGTCTCGCTTCATGCGGAATCCTTCTTTCGCGTATACTTTTCCAATATTTTCCATATAATGTGCTAACATTATATGAAAACAGGTGAAAAATATGTCTAAATGGACAGGATGGGGACTGCTTTTTTGGTTTATGTGTTGTCCCGATGCAGTAAAAAACGGAATCCTCAATGGGCTGGATTTGGGGGGACGGGTACTGATTCCCAGCATTTTTCCTTATCTGGTGGCATCTGGAATTTTGATAAAGACGGGGGCATTACATGGGATTTCAAAAAAAATCAACATAGGGAATTTATCGGAAAACGCAAGAGAAATGCTCATCCCTTCTCTGTTTTGCGGATACCCCACAGGAGCAAGATTATCTGCTTTGGCATATGATAATGGTAGCATCACTAAACAAGAGTATTCTCTGCTGTTCTTATTTGCCAATATTCCCGGGTTCGGATTTGCGGTTTCTTACCTTGGAAGTATTTTCAGAAGTACCCTCACAGGCGTTTTTGCCTATTTGAGTTTCTTACTTGCTTCCCTATCTTTGTTATGGTTCTTTAGCAAAAAGCTTCCCGAAAAACAAACTCATTTCATTAGAAAACACGAAGTGAAAAATCTAACGATATCCGATGCGCTGGTAGAATCCATCAGCGAAAGTGCACAAACCATGGTATCCCTACTCTTTTTTGTTTGTTTTTTTTCTTCCCTGATTGATTTGATGAAAAATCTGCCGCTTCCCAAAAGTTTTGAGCCGATTGGTGCCTCTTTTTTGGAAATCACCACGGGAATTTTTTTGGCAGCGCAAAGGTATCCTATGGAACTAACTGTTTTTTTCTGCGGATTTTCAGGCTTATCGGTGATGTTTCAATCATTATATTTTGACAAAAATCATGCCGTAAACTTTCCTCGTCTGCTTTTGGGACGATTGGTTTACGGCACAATTTCAGTATGTTATTTTAAGGGATTCCGCTTTCTTTTTTTAATTTAAAAGTGTAATAGAAAAGTTCAGATAAAGTGCAAACAACTGCCATGCCAGATAGGGCAGATACAAATAAAATGCCCATTTCACGTTTTTTAATCTACCCATTAAAAGCAAATTCACAAAGATCATGGCAAGCAGGATGAACAATGCCACATCAATTTGTTGCAGGGCAAAGAAAAATAACGGCCACATCGCATTTAACACAAGGTTTACCACATAAAGCCAAAAAGCTGTTCCGTCATCGGGATTCTGTTTCAGATACAGAATCATGGCAATCGTCATGAGTACATATAAAACACCCCACACAATGGGAAAAACGATGGATGGCGGTGCCAACGGGGGACGAACTAATGTGTCATAAAATTCAGAGGAATTCATGGAAAAAAGTCCGCCCAAAATTGCAGTTGCCACCGTAATGGCTGCAATCAACCAGCCTGTTTTTTTTGTTTCTGCCATAACATCACCTGTTTCGGAAGATTTCTTCCGCCTTTCTTAATGTTTTTTTGTATATATTTGATTGATAACAAGGATAGGTCTGACTGTCTTTCGCACATAGGTTTGGTGCAAATTGGGAATTACTGCACGAAAAATTTTTAGCAGATTTTGGTGCAGAGGAGGAAGCAAGGCTTTGTGCCTTGCAACGACGATAAGCCTAAAGATGCCAAAATTGTGCCGCAGGAAACTCAATTTGTACAAAACTTATGTGCATTATTATTAGTTTAGGAGAATTGATACATATGTATGCATATCATGAGTTGATTTATGACTTAATTCGTCTGGATGTGTTCCAAAAAGAGATGTCCTTTTTTTCCATAGGCACATCCTATTTGGGACAAAATATTTTTTGTGTGAAAGCAGGTGACGGTCCTAAAAATGTGCTGGCAGTTTGTGGACATCACAGTTTGGAAACAATGTTATCGGAATTTATGATGGAATATTTGTTTCGTTCCAAAGAAGATTGGTATGACGGCGTAACCCTGTATGCCGTTCCTCTTTTAAATCCTGACGGTGCAGAAATTGTGGCAGGACGAATCAAACCGCCGGAACCGTTTTTGGAAAAAAGTAACTGGCAGGCAAATTATCGGGGTGTGGATTTAAACCACAACTATGATGCAGGATTTTATTTGGCAAAGAAGATGGTTGAAAATGAGGGAATCAAAGGACCGAATCCCACAAAATACGGCGGAGAAGAACCGTTTTCAGAATCTGAAACCAAAGCAATTCAAGAATTATGTAACGAAATCCCCTTTGATGTGGCGGTTGCATTCCACTCACAAGGGGAAGAAATATACTATGAATATGATGATTTTTTACCACTCGGCACTCATCGTTATTTGGATGCCTTCCAACAAAATTCTCATTATAAAATTGCGAATCCAACGGGTACTGCATCTCATGGCGGTATGAAAGATTGGTTTATCAAAACATACAAAAAACCTGCCTTCACAATAGAGGCAGGCCTGGGCAAGAATCCTTTACCCCATAATTTATTTACAAAGGTGTATAAGGATTGCAAAGTGATATTAGATACTATAATAGAAACGGTGAAAAAGGTGTAAAAAATGCTTCTCCTTGGGGGAAGCTGTCATAAAGTGATTGATGAGATGTTTAAAATCCTTTTCCCAATCAGTAATACTATTTAAAGCAGAAACCACCTCATCCACCGCAAGCGGTCCCCCTGTCCTGTTGCGGTACCCGAAAAAATCTGCAGGATTTCGCTGTTCTTTGATTTTTTCGACCGCTGCCACTCACTCGGTTCGCTGTATCTGCCACCGGCAGCGCTTTCCTCGCTCCCCCCTCAAGGGGAAGGCGTTTTATGCAGGCTTTGCCTGTCACCATAATTATTCATTTTTCATGATTCATAATTCGTTTGACAAAATGGGACGTCGAGGACGCCGTCCCCTACATGATTTTACATATTTATTTTGTGAAGAAAAATGAGAGCGGAATGCGGAAATCGAAAGAAAACCAAGGGTTTTCTCTTCCCGAAGCTGTACCTACAACCCCTCCGAGTTTTGCTTCGCAAAACTCACCTCCCCTTACACAGGGGAGGCATGACGCGAGTGGTGAGATTCACGGATTCTGAATCATTTTTCAAGCAAAACAAAAAGGGTTGTTCCCGAAGGAACAACCCTTTTATTAGGTTTTGTTAGATTGACTAACTATTGATTAGTTGTCGCTAGCAACGTCAACGATCAGAACCAGTTTGGTTTCGCCGTCGTAGTTGTAAACGTATACTAAGTCATCGTTGTCGATCTGATCGCCATGCTGGTAGTCAGCAGTGGTGTAATCAGTTTCAGCGTCTAACAGAGTGGTAACGGTGTATTTATTGGTAGCGGTATCGTACAGGTAAGCAACAGCGCTAGCGTTTACAGAGTAATCCTGGATCATATCTTCATCAGTGATGTTGGTATAATCTCTGTCAGTACCGGAGAAGGTAGCAGCGTAGTCAGCAGCTTTTACTAATCTCAGTAAGTTACCCTGAACTTTGTATGCTTTACCAGCAGCACCAAAACCTTTTAAGGTGTGAGTTGCGCCAACGGTCATACAACCAGCAGCGGTACGATTGGTGGTGCTTAAGGTAACCAGGTTACCAGCTACGTCGCCGTCTTCATCATCATCAGCGTAGTTAGCTTTAACAATGAAGTTGTCGCCGTTTTTGTCTGCTAAGGTGTAAGCTTTAACCATTTCGCCAGCAGCGTTGGTAGTGAACATAGCGATATCACCAACGGTTAAACCGGTAACGGAAGCTTCAGCATCTTCAGCAACGATGATTTCAGCTGCTTCACCGTTTACTAAACCAAACAGTTTGGTTCTGGATTCACCTTCAACGGTAACAGTAGCGGTTTTGGTAATAGCGATCGGATAAGAATCCATTTTGATGTTGCCTTCTGCTTCAAACAGAACAACTACCATAGCTTCTTTATCGCTGTTAGCGATTACAGAGTAGTTGTACGGGGTGTCTGCTTCTAAGATATCAGCAGTAGCGATAGCAACGTCATCTTTGGTGATAGCAGTTCTAGCTTCGGAAGTGGTGAATACTACAGTGTTAGCAGTGATGTAGTAAGAACCTAATTTTTCAGAAGCAGGTTTGAATTCAGAAGAAGTAGCTGCAAATCTATCGGTAGTATCTAATACGAAGTCGGTATCAGCAGTCTGAGTATCGATAGCTTTGATTTCGCCAGCTTTGTTGGTTTCATAAGCGATTAAGTCGCCTTTAATGAATGCAGCTTTTAAAGCAGCGGTAGAAGCGTAGGAAGGAGTAGTACCGTTAACTTTTTCAGCAAAGTCTAAGGTTACTAATTCACCTTTCTGGGTGAAGATCTGTAACTGATAAGTTACGCCGAAGTCTTCAGCTCTGTTAGCATCAACGATGATAGCGTAGTTTTTAACGCCTTCTTCTACGGTGTAAGAAACAACTTTGTCGCCATAAACTTTAGCAACGATGGAATCACCGGGAGTCATAGCGGAGTTGTCTAACATCATGTAATCAGCATCGCCGATTTTGAATTTGTTTAAGGTAGTGCCACCAACTTTAGCAGTTTCCTGGAAAGTTTCGGTGATAGTACCGGTAGCAGTTTCGTTAGAAACGGTGATATCATAGTAAGTGTCAGAACCTACGTTAGAGGTTTTAACAGCTACAACATCGCCAGCTTTGATATCAGCGATACCCATTGCATTACCTTCGGTATCTTTGATAGACCATGCTAAGTTATCGTTTTCAGGATCTAAGGTTAAAGAAGCACCGGTAAAGGTGGTCAGAGAAGTAGAAGCGGTATCTCTGAAGATTTTGTTAGAAGTAGTGTTAACATTACCTACAACAAATACTCTTTCGTTGTCAACGAATACGGTGTCATAAGAACCGTTGTTATCGGTATCAACGTATCTGTAAGCAACGTCACCAGTGTTACCGCCAACTGCAACGTTAGCTGCGTAAGTACCGGATTCTAAGTTAACGTAGGTGTTTAACTGTAAACCAGCAGTTACGGAATCAGTATCTTCTAATTTTAATTTAGAAACTCTGTCGTCATCGTTGGTTTTGTAGTATTCTACATAACCAGAGTTGTTTTTGTTTGCTAACATTTCGGGTTTGATGGTAACTTCAACGTTTTTACCAGCTTTGGAAACAACGGTAACCAGTTTGGTTTCAGCATCATCAGATTTGTCTAAGATAACAGTAGCTTTTAAGCCCTGCATGCCAACTAAATCAACGCCGTTAATTTTAGCGGTAGCGGGAACAGCGTAAGCGTTAGCTGCAGCAACTTTATCTACGGTGCCACCAGTTAAGGTAACGTCAGTAGCTTCTTTGCTTAAGGGAACGGTATTGATGGTAACGTCAGCTTTAACTGCATCTAATTTGGTCCACAGTAAGGACTGAGTGGGGATAGGTTCGAATTTTTCGTCAGAACCCCAAGAAGTCTGGTCCATCATGGGAACGGTTAAAGCGTTGTAAGTTAATCTTGCAACAGTAGCTCTGGAAGCGCCGCCTGCAGTGTTGGAAGTACCAACGGTGATGGATTCCTGATTAGCGATTACCATGTAACCGGTAGGATAGCCACCGATGGACTGAGCTTTCTTTTCATAACCCAGTGCACGAACTAACATAGCAATTGCCTGTTCGTAAGTAACTTCAGCTTCGGGAGCGAAGGTACCGTCGCCCATACCGTTAACGATACCTAACTGAGAAGCGGTTGCGATGTAACCGGAAGACCACAGGTCTGCGGGAACGTCGGTGAAGTAGCCGCCAACTTTGTTAGCGCCTGCATCGCCCATGTCCAGAATTCTGCAAACGATTGCAGCATATTCTGCTCTAGTGATTTTGCCATCAGGTTTGAAAGTGCCGTCTTCGTAACCATTGATGATGTCGAGAGCGGACAGAACCTGAACAGCTTCTGCGTAGTTAGCAGTAGCTGCAACGTCGGTGAATGCAAAAGTCTGCATGCCGAGTAACATCATAACTGCTAACACTAAGGATAAAACTTTAGACAGTTTCATTTGGATGTCCTCCTAAAATTGATATATAATTTTTTTTTTACGATTTTGGTAAGTTTCCTCATCGGGAAACCAGGCTGATAGAACTATCCCTTCTGAGGGGTATCCTATGGTGTCATTTTAGCAGATAAGATTCCGTTTGTCAATAATATCAAAATATATGTAACAAAGTTGTAAAATTTATACTTTGCGGTAATATTTTGGTAACAAACCTGCAATCTTTCGGTTAAATTAAGGGGAAATTGTTATTTCCGCTTTCGCTTTTTTTGACGTGAAATCCGTCATTTTGTTCCATAAAACACACCAAGGCGAAATATCAACCAACTGATTATACTCTTTTTTTTAAGAAATGTCAAGATGTTTTTGGAATTTTTTTTATTTTATCCCGGGAATTTGATGTGCCCTTATATATAATATATAATGTAATAGGAATTTTTATTTCTCATGATCCATAAATTCGGCATATCTGAGATATTCTTCCTCCAGTTTCCACCAGCTTGTCTGCCAATTACAGAAAGCAGTATCGTCTTTTGGCGCACGGGAAAACAGTCTTTGCACCGCAACCTCAGCAGAAAGCTCCGTCAAAAAGAGATATAAACGGTGAAAATATTCTTCCTTGGAAATAATTTCGATTTCCCCTGTCTGATATAAGTCATACAATTTGGTACCGTAAGGAATATGAAGAGAATGAAGTTTCACCGAATCGGTTTTCACCTCATTCATCAGCTTTGCCGCAGTGAGAATGTCTTCCTCACGATCCCAAGGAAGGTTCAGAATCAGATGGGTATCCAAATAAAAGCCATGTTCTTTCACCAGTTTTGCACCGCGGATATAATCAGAAACCGTATGGCCCCGATTTATTTTTTCCAAAGTAACATCATTGGCAGACTGAAGACCCAATTCAATAAATACGTCCAGCCCTTTTGCCCTCACCTCATCCAGCAAATCCAAATGTCCGCCGTCCAAACAGTCGGGACGGGTGGAAATCACCACACCCACAATGTCTTCTGCTAAAATTGCCTCAAAAAGATACTTCCGGAATGTTTCCAACGGCAAATAAGTGGCAGTAAAATTCTGAAAATAAATCAGAAAACGGTTGGCGTGATATTTTTTGCGGATGTATGCCATATTGGTTTTGATTTGTTCTGAAATGTCTACCTTGGCATCAGGAAGCTCAAAACCTGCTCCCACCTCGGAACAAAAAATACATCCCCCTACCCCTTTGGTACCGTCCCGATTGGGACAGGTACCGCCGGTGTTGACAGGAATTTTATACACTTTTTCTCCGTAAATATTTCGTAAAAACTGGGAATATTTCAGCATCGGGTTCTCCTTTTATGATTCAGTATTCATAGAAAATCGGGAGGAAACGGAACCCCTCCCTGCGGAAATGACAGCGCGGGACGTTAGCGAAGCAAAAAGTCAAGAGTTTTCTGCCGGAAATTGTCTATTTTGGAATAATCGGTAACACTCTGATAGAGAGTTTCCAGACGGTTATGATGTTCTAAGGCATCCGAAAAAGCTTTTATGGCGAGGTGCAAGATACCATCATACATCAATTGGGGTGTTCTGCCCGATATCCGATGTTTCAAAAAATCGCCAAAAGACACAATTTCGTCTGCTCCGGAATAGGAATGGTATACGTTGGAAGTCACCAATGCCAGATTGGCTGAGGGAAAGAGCAGATGTTCTATCTGATGGGGGTTCATAGGGCAGGGACAAACAATCATATCTACATTTCTCAAACGACATGCAGCTGCCACCTCCTGCATCAGACGGTAAGATGCGTCTCCCACTTCCGCTTCTACTGATAGTGTGTAGTAATTTTCTAAGTTTTCTTTAAAAAAATTACAAAAGCCTTTGGCGGTAACAGCAGAGAGAAATGCTTTTTTGTAAAATCCGTCGGCAGAAAATGTTGAAACCCGTTTGGCAATATCCAAAGCAAACATACGGATTTCATCTTCCAAAAGCTGTTCTTCACTGCGAGTGTGCATCAGAGACAAAAGAGCTTTGGCGCTTTTTAAGTAACAATATCCTTCCAAAAACAATGACGACGCTTTTTTGCTCTCCGAAAGTGCCTCTTCTTTCTCGCTGATCTCTCCGATGAAATCGCAAAAGTTCAGTACCGTATCGTAAACGCCGGGTAATTTCGCATCGGTCATATGAGGCGCAGTTCCGTCGATGACGGCTGAATTGTGCCCGGGCAAGAAAATACCGTCTAACGAATCGGGATCGGAAGAACAATGCAGATAGGTAACCTGTTCACCACGCTCACCCAACGTTTTGCCGAGTGATTTCAAAAAAGTGGATTTCCCTGTTCCGGGACCACCCTTAATCACAGCCAGTTTCTTTGGCTTCTTGGTTTTCCGGGAACTCGGGGTATCCAATATCTCTTGATAAAAACTAAAAAATCCTTCGGGAGTGTTACCCCCGGGGAAATAATGATATAAGTATTGCATAGAATTTCCTCCTGATGGGATGAATCATTCATATCTTCAGCATTATTCTATGCAGCCCCCTTTGCACCGGTGACACTTACAAGGGTTGATATGATTGTACCAATCCCGGGTGGGGTTTGTCAAGCAAAATGTGTGTTTCCTCAAAAAATATGAGAATCTATCACAAGAAATTTCAAATAACAAAAAAATAAAAATACAAAATGTACAAAAAAAACAAAAATTTCGAAAAATTCAAAAAAAAATGTTGACATCAATAAAATTATATATTATAATAACACTTGTGAATTTATGATACAGAATCTATCCGGCGTAACTGATTGCGTTTACGGGAGGAGGGACAAACCGATGGCAGAAATCAGATTAAAAGATAACGAGTCTTTAGATAACGCGTTAAAAAGATTTAAAAGACAGTGTGCAAAAGCAGGTGTTCTTTCTGAAATCAGAAAAAGAGAACATTATGTGAAACCCAGCGTTAAAAGAAAGAAAAAATCCGAAGAAGCAAGAAAAAGAAAATTCAAATAAGAATTTTATTTCTTCCTTCCTAATTCCACTAACCTTTTAGGAACCACAGTTCCTCATTATGTACCATTCCTCGCAGATGGTCAGTGCGCTGATAATATCATAAATTTTCAGGATAGTGAATTACCAAAAGCAGTTCCTTTAGGAGCTGCTTTTTTGTTTTTGAAAAAACGATACCCCCGGGATTTTATTCTCCCGGGGGCATTTTTAATCTTTATGAAAATAAGCGTATACTTCCCGTTTGGGCAGATTTCTGTCCTGAGCAATTTGTTTAATTGCCTCTTTTTGCATAAGTCCCTGAGCCAAGTAAAAATCCAGATGTTCTTCCAAAGACAGTTGATTAAGGCTGCTTTCTTCTTTGCTGCCGCCCTCAACTACAATTACGAACTCCCCTTTTACGGGATTATTTTCAAAATGGGTAAGCACTTCAGATAAACTGCCGCGGATATGCTCTTCAAATTTTTTAGTGATTTCACGGGAAACAGACACTCTGCGCTCTTCTCCGAACACCTCACTCATATCAGCAAGTGTTTTGAGTAATCGGTGAGGTGCTTCATAGAAAATCAAAGTTTCTTCCCGATGTCTTACCTTTTCCAGCTCTTTTTTGCGGTCATTTGGTTTTGCAGGTAAAAAGCCGATAAAACTAAATTGTTTGGTAGAAAATCCCGACACAGTTAACGCGCAAACAAATGCACAGGGACCGGGAATGGGATACACAGGGATATCTCGACGGATACATTCTTCCACAATGTCTTCCCCGGGGTCTGAAATAGCAGGAGTTCCTGCATCAGAAACCAATGCAATGGTTTCTCCTTCCTCCAGATGTCGGATTAACAAAGAACTTCGCATAGCAGCATTATGTTCATAGTAACTCACCAGTTTTTTTTCAATACCAAGTTTTTTCAGCAAAGCACCCGTCACGCGGGTATCTTCTGCGGCAACCAAATCTGCCGATTCCAAAACTTCCTTGGCACGTGGGGATAAATCCCCCATATTACCGATGGGGGTAGCAACAAGATATAAGGTTCCCATCATTTAAAACTCCTGCATCCGGCGAAATTCTTCGGTCATTTCGCCTTCTTCATCATATAGCATCAAAGGCGGCAGACAATCCATCCAGACACCTCCGTTTTTTACCGCTTCCACCAAAAACAGGTTGGCATCTTTTTTAGGATTTGGATAAACCAATCGCAACCGTTTCGGCTCCAATCGGTTCTCCCTTAATTTTGCCAGAATCTCAGCAAGATTCTGCGCCCTTTGAATTACAAAAATTTTACCGCCGTCCCGAAGAAGACGGAATGCTTTTTGAAATAAAACACTGTGAGAAAACTGCTCTGTATGACGGGCAGTTTTCAATTTCTCATTTTGGCTCACCTTTCCACTTTTTTCAAGGAAATAAGGCGGATTTACCGTGATGACATCTGCCAACACATGATCGGAAACCGCAAGGTCTGCGATATCGGTACAATAAAAACGACATTTTTCCAGAATCCCGTTATATGACGCTGTTTTTCGGGATAATTCTGCCATCATAGGATCAATCTCCACAAAATGAATTTCTTTGGGAGAATGGTTCAGATGGCAAAAGAAACCAACGGCGCCGGTTCCGGAACAAATATCAAACAAAACGTCTTTCGTTCCCATTTTGGCAAACCGGGATAACAATACTGCATCTGTTCCGAATTTGAAAGAATCTTCCCGTTGGAATATGGTGAAATCTTCATTGATTTTTGAAGTGATTTCCTTGCTTTGTTCCAACAGACTCTCCCCTTTCTGTATTCAAAAACACAGCTTGGTTCTGTGCTTATGCGCCTTTGGTCAGCAATTTGACCACAAATACCAGAATCATAACCACAAATACCAAAATCAATAATATACTTACGATAATTCCGGTGTAGCTTTCCTTCTGATTGGTAGACAACACTCTTTGCTGAGTATAATCATCGGCATCTTCCGGCTGAGAAAGATACTCAAGCAAAGCCTGTCCTTCAGAACCGAATTCTTCTTCCACCTCAATCTCTTGAAATGCATCAAAGATTTCATGAAAGGCTCCATCAGAAGAAGCTAATGAAATATGAGTAAAATCATCGGTCAAATTCAATTCAACACCGTTATCCAAACGAACCCCCATCACACGCTTACCGGGTTCATTCTGATAGTTCACTTGAACCTGAAAACCGGAAATCTGCGGAAAGTCCGGTGTAGCCGATGCAGGATCCACGCTGCCGTCTTCGTTCAGTTTGATATTATAGAAACAACCTTCCAAGGCCATTTTCAGTTCCTTTGGGGTTATTTTTTTCATTTGAATTGTGTACTGATTCGGTAACACCGCTAAAATGTCAGATTTGGAAACCTGTCCCTGGGGCAATCCTGCTTCAATGCTTCCTGCATTGATAATCGCAATAGTTGCCTGAGACTTCTGACGATACGCATCGGCAATAAAGTTTCCGATAGGTTCTGACTGATAATTCACAGAGTAAGAATAAGGGATTTCCTTATCTGCCATGGCAACGCCGTCACTTAAAAATGCAGCCTGATTTTGCGCAATGGACTGTTCCAATGCTGCAATTGCGGGATCTACCGGCAATTGTGAAATCGCCTCATAGGTCCACTGCGTAGTTGCAATGTTGGTGATTTCTCTCCGATTATTGAACGAAAGCTCCAGCTGAATGAGTTGCTGTCCGTTGGCTCCGGGATTTAAAATCAGAGTTTCCCCAATCCATCTGCCACTTTCTTCCTGATGGTCATGACCGTCTAAAATAAAGTCAATTCCGTTTACGAATGCGGCAATCTGATCCACATTGGTATTGCCTTCGTTCCCAACATGGCTTAATGCCACAATCACATCTGCGCCTTCCTGTTTTAACGTGTTAACGGCTTTCTGCGCAGTTTTACCTGCATCTTCCAGATACACGTCCGTTACATTCTGCAAACTGGGAGACAATTTTAAATCCGGACTTAAAATACTAAAGAAACCAACTTTAATTCCGTTGACTTCATAAATCTGATGGTCCGATAACACAGGCTGATGGCTGGTGCCCAATGTCACGTTGGTGGACAACATCTGGAAATTAGCGCCTGCCTGCACATTCGTTAACATTTCAACACCGTTTTCCAAATCTGCTTCCCCGATTCCGGCTACGTGATAACCGGTTGCATTCATCAACGATAAAATTTCGTTGATGCTTTCTTCGGTAATAAACATGGTGGAAGTTAAATAATCACCGCCATCTGCCAAAATACTGTTTGGAATAGAGCGATGGATGGCAGCAATTCCGGAATATCCTAAGCTTCCGGTTTCAGCATTCTGCAGAAAATTACCGTGAATATCCGACGTGAACAAAATATTCACAGTGGAACCGTTTGCCGGCATAGGAGTAGGTTCCGGAGTGGGAGTTGCCTCCGCCGTTGTCTCACCGGTGGAAGACACCTCTTCTGCGGTTTCTCCCACAGTCGCAGTATCCCCTTCCATGATGGGTGCAACTTCAGTACTGCCGGGAACCGCACCGGGTTGCGGAGTAGCCGTAGGATTCGGAATCGCCACAGGCTGAGCGAATACCCCAACCGTAGCCACACACATCAATAATAACAACAATATGACTTTCTTCATAGAATGATACATCCTTTCCACTCATAGATCTACGGTAACCATAACACCGCAGCAATCACTTTTGCCGCCTCTGCACGGGTGGCAAGCTTCAACGGTAAAAATTTACCGTTTTCATATCCGTTTACGCAACCTGCCTGCTGCAATCGAACAATGGGGTCGTAGGCATAGTTGGAAATCTGAGCGAAATCCAAAAAATCGTAACGAGGTTGCAACCGCGCCAGTTCTGATTCTTTTCGGCGGTATGCACGGTAAATCACAGCACACATTTCCTGACGGGTAACAAACTCATCGGGACAAAATTCCCCTTCATAAATCCATTGGAATAACGAAAAATACTCTGCCGTCAACAAATCCCGATAAAACCAATCTGACGGGTTTACATCAGGAAAGCTGCTGGATGCATAATGATATCCGGTATCCAAGAAAACATCGGTTACCAACGAACAAAGCTCTGCACGGGTCATAGGATTTTCCGGTCGGAAGCTACCATCAGCATAACCGCTGACATAACTGTTATCTTTTAGGTACTGCACTGCAGGAACAGACCACTCAAATCCCGCCATATCGTTAAAAGGTAACGGCGGCGGTGGCGTTGGCGTGGGAGTTTCTTCCGGTTCCAGTCCGGTTTCGGGGTCAATTTCAGGATCTTCGTCTGCCGGTGGAACATAAGCAATATTATTCCCCATTACCGACAGGAAAAAGATTTCCATACTCTCCGGTACACGTCCGGTTTCTGCGATATAATTCACTTCATCCTGAAAATATTGGTCAAAAGCAACCATCACGGGTAAATATTTTTCCTGCTGAAAAATATACAAAAGAAGCAAAGAGAGAAAATAATTTTCCAAAGTTTCTCTGTCCTCCGGTTTTTGGAGCTTGTCTGCTTCCTCATCCAGCACACCCATAAAAGAACGAATCATTTCTTCTGAAAGTCCGCTTTCCAAGAAACGTTCAATCAGAATGGGATCCATATTCAGAAGTACATCGTAAGTAGAAACTTCACGGGAAAAACCGGAGACGTTTTGCATAAAAAGCATAACAAGAGCTAAAAAAACTGCGACCAAACGTTTCAAAGCTTTGCCAACTCCTTTCCGAATACAGACACAAAATATCCATTCTTTCACATCTTCCATTTTACTGTATTTTTGCGGTTTCGTCAAGGTTTTTCGGAAATATTCTAAAAAATAATGATGAAAATTCTGTGATTGGGACACATTTTTTTTAATTGGTATTGACAAAAAACTATCCCTCGATTACAATCATCTCAAACAACTACGATAAAAAAACGAACTTTTCACCTTCCGATTTCGTCCAAACAGTGAAGCTGATTTTAGAAAGGAGCATAAAACCATTGAGAAATTTTAAAATCATTCAAAAAACATTTACGCTGATATTGCTGGCAATTTTTGTTGTAACAGCAACAGCCTTTGCTGATGAAACCAATGAAAACATCGTCAAAAAATCTACATACAGTCCCCTCACAGGTGTGTGGGTGACAAAAATATCCACTATTGAAAACGGAGGTTTTTTTGATTATCAGGTAGTGAAATGCGACCTGACAAACCCCAATATAGAACTGGATCTTTTGTATCCTTCCGAGGGGGGAAGCACCTTAAAACCTACCCGTGCAATCGGGGAAGAAAACGGTGCGGCAGTCATTGTGAATGCAGACTATTTTAACCGTTCCGACGGAGCCAATGAAGGCTCTGCCGTGGGCTACAACCAAAAAGACGGTAAACTTCTTTCCAACGCCTTGGAAGAACAGGTGTATTCCTTTTCTTACAAGGATGATCATCAGTATTCCTTTGATATTTTCTCCAATCAGATTAAAATCGGCTTCCGCAACGAAGTGTTTGAATTTGTCAAAACCTATAACAAATATTCCTCTTTGGAAGGAGTAGCCATCTTTGACAGCCACTGGGGAAAAGAATCCTTAGGCTCACACGGAACTTTAGTGGAATTAGTCATTGAAGATAACATTTTAACCGAAATTCGCCGCGATATGCCTCCCGTTACCATTCCCGAAAATGGTTTTGTTTTGGCAGGTTTATCCGACCTTACCACCCTGTTTGATCAGGTGCAGGTGGGAGATGAAGTTACCTTGGAAATTGTAACCACTCCTCAACTTGCATTCTTACCTGATTTCACCGTGGGCGGCGGTTCTCTTCTGGTGGAACAAGGCGAAGTGGTGAAGAAAATGTCTTATCCGAAATATTCCACGTCTTTCCCTGCTATCGGCATTTCCGAAGACGGAAAAACCTTGTGGATGATTACCGCAGTAAACCAAAATGGCCTTACCTTGCAAAAAATGGCAGAGCTATGTAAAGCACAGGGAGCTTACTATGCTGTGGCATTAGACGGTGGCGGTTCCACCCAATGCGCTGTAAAAAATAATGAAACAGGCGAACTGGAATATATCCATCCCCTATCAGGCGGCTACGAACGTGCTATTGCCAACGGAGTTGGAATCGTACCTCAAAGTGAGAATCCCAAGGCATACGGTATTCACACAGAAGATACCATTACCTTTAAAAATATTCCGAAAAAATTAAGCTACACTGTATATAACGAAAACGGAGATCCCATGCAGGTGGATCCTTCCGAAGTCATTTTATCTTTAAAAGATCAAAACGGTCGGATTGAGGACGGATTTTACTATGCAGACAATGTTTCTCGCCAAACCGTTCTCTTAAACTACGAGGGCGTAACCGCAGAAATGAAAATTCAAGTGGTGTCTCCTGCTCTTTATGCTAAGAAAAACAAAGAAGGTACCTACACCGTGTTAAATGCAGACGGTTACCAGAGAATCATTTCCGCAGAAGAATACCAAAACAGCAAAAACATTTCCTTAGTGGAAACCTTTCCCACCGTGGACACAATGGCTGATAATCTGGGTCTTCCCAAATCGCTTTCCGTTTACGGTGGCAGAAAACAATATAAAACCATCTGGGATAAGCTTCTCTCAGAAAAAGTAATGGAAAAATATACAAATACTCTATATCCCTTCCAGTCCAAGCAAATTGAGCATCCTGACATTGAAATCATTACCGTGGATAACTTAGAAGGTCAGATTATCAACTCCAGAATGAGTGAATGGAACCGTTTTGTTGCCGCATTACAAACACAGAAGAAGAATATCATCATTTGTTTAGAAGATCCTATTTCCTTTTCCAGACAGCAAGAAGAAGACTTATTCTTCCATCTGTTAAGCGAAGCCACCCAACAGGGCAAAAACATTTTAGTCATTCACCGTGACGATAAAACCGAATTAAAATCCCTAAAAGACGGTGTGCGAGTGTTATCCGTTGCCTACGATAATCTCACAACGAAAAGCTTTTTGGAAACTCCTTCCCAATTTTTAACCATTCATTATAACTCCAATCAAATGACTTATGAAATTGTTTCCAATCAGCTGTTTTATCCCAGAAAATTAAATGAAGACATTTCTCCGATTGCATCGGAAAATATTGAGGATTAATCCTCACTCCTCCCGAGGGGCGGTCTATTGGATGGGGCCGCCCCTTTCCACGTAAAAAACGATAATCATAACCACTAGTAAACTAGTGGTTTGACCAGCCCCTAGAAGGGGCTATTACAGGCTTAACCCCTCAAAGGGGCATTGAAGGCTTGACACCGCATTACAATTACAGGCAGCCGCTCACGTGCGG
>SVKD01000015.1 GCA_015068645.1 Oscillospiraceae bacterium | reverse complement strand
AAGATTTCCCACAGAGTTAATCTGGTAAGAACGCACGTAGACTATGTGTTTGATAGGTCGGAGGTGTAAGTGCAGTAATGTATTGAGCTAACCGATACTAATAGTTCGAGGACTTGACCAGAGCATACAAGATATGCATAAGTGATACAAGGAAACAAGGTTACAGAATTTACTATCCAAGCAGAATTCGTATTATTCGGTTTTGAAGGTACAAGAAATACCTTTAACCATACCGGTGACCAGCGGAGAGGCCCCACCCGTTCCCATCCCGAACACGGAAGTTAAGCTCTCATGCATCGAAAATACTTGGCGGGAGACTGCCCGGGAAGATAGATAGTTGCCGGTTTTATGAAAAAGACCACCCTAAAGGTGGTCTTTTTCTTTTTGTTGCTTGAAAAACGGCGCAGACCGCGAATTTTAAGAGAAAAATTCGCTATGAAAAAACTTCACCATTCGGCGTACCATCTGTACGCCTTCAGGCTTACGGTTGGGGCGGATAAATCCGCACCCAACTTCAGTTTTTCCATTCTGCATCCGTTTTTCTGCACAAGAAAACGATATATTTGGCAAAACGGATGAACTTCACCACCCAGCGTACCGTTATGCTGTACGCAGTACTACGCCTTCGGATAACCCCTTCGGGTTCAGTTTCTCCGTTCTGTTCTCATTTTTCCTCGTATAATTTTTTCAAGGTAAAACGGCGCATAATCCGTGAATTTCACCCTCGGCGTACACTAGGTACAGCCGAGGGCTCCGTCAAGGCGTTGCCTTGATTCAATTTCCGAATTCTGTTCTCATTTTTCTTCGCAAATATTTTCTAATGTAAAATACCTTAGAATCAAGATAAACGGCATCACTCGCCGTACCGTTATGCTGTACGTTGTAGGGGACGGTGCCCACACCGTCCCGCTGTATGATTTTGATGAACGCTTCGTTTTGCCGTACCTAAAACGGGCAGAGATGGTCATCTGTCCCTACAATTTTGTATACGATTCTCACCTTATCCGTTGACATTTTTTGACAAATATAGTAGTATAATAAAGTAACAAAAAACAAGGAAGGTGAAGATGTGGCACGAGCAAAAAAATTGGACCCTAAAGGGTTTGTTTGGGTTGTAATTGCCTTTGTTCTGGCATTTTTTGCAACAAAAATCCCCGAATATACCAAGCCGTCGCCTTTAGCTGATGTAGACTGGCAGGGGAAACTTTCCGTGGTATATGTGGACACCGGGAATTCCGATTCTATTGTGGTCCATTTTCCCGACGAGCGTACTATGCTCATTGATGCAGGAAAACCCGACGATTTTGATGCTATTTCCCAGGTATTGGAAAGCTTCGGGGAAGACACCATTGACTACGCTGTAATTACCCATCAGCATGATGACCATATCGGTTCATTTCCTGAAATTTTAGAAAATTACACGGTGAAAACCGTTTATATGCCCACATCTCCCATCGCTAACGACCCTACCGAAGAATCCATGAGAATTATCGAGGAGCATAATATACCCCTTGTGGAAATCAAGCAGGGCGTGATGGTGTGTGAGGGAACGGTCAAAGCCGAATTTTTGTCTCCCATGTATGAGCATTACGGTGACAAAAATGACTACAGCGGTGTGCTATACATGACTTATGGCGAGCGGAGTTTCCTCTTTATGGGAGATGCCACCACAGACGTGGAAAACGATATGCTTTCTAAAAAAACCGTTCCTCATGCGGACGTGCTGAAAGTGGGACATCACGGTTCCAAAGGCTCCACATCGAAAAACTTTTTAAATGCGGTGATGCCCTCCTATGCAATCATTACTACAGGAGAAAATGACTACGGACATCCCACAAAAAAGGTACTTGATTTACTCAGTGCCAAAGGAATTGAAGTGTTCCGAAGCGATCATCACGGAAATATTACGGTGGTAACAGACGGAGAAGACCTGAGTGTGACACCGCAAGAGAAAGCTCAGTAAAAAAACAGCTGTTTCCCTAAAGGAGGCAGCTGTTTTTTTATCGGAAAAGTTTTTTATTCTTCTGATGTGGCAAACTGTCAAAAAAATGGTAAGAAAAAAACTGTGGTTTTTGTTGATTTTTTTGAAATGATATGCTATAATGAACTTGGTATATTGAAAATGGGGGCATGTTACCCGTTTTCTGCCTAAGAATTATTTGTGAAAAATAACTTACATAACAGGAGGACCCAACCATGATGAAAAAAATTCTTTCGTTACTGCTTGTAATGATGATGTTCTCAAGCGTTGCCTTTGCGGCAAATTTCACCGACTTTAATGAAAGCCACTGGGCATATGTTTATGTGGATGAATTAGTGGAAAATGGTGTTGTAAACGGGTATGAAGACGGTTCTTACCGTCCCGAATCCAATGTAACCCGTGCAGAGCTTTCCAAACTTCTTTCTCTGCAATTTGGCGAAAGTGTAGAAAAAACCTATACCGACGTATCAGAAAACGATTGGTTTTATGATTATGTAACTGTCAGCGGCAGTTATTTCCTCTCTGAAGGTGTTTTTAATCCCAATACTCCTGCAACCAGAGAAGAAGTGGCATATGCCATTTACAAAGCGAAAAACTTAAATGCACCTACCGCTGCAGCAACCTTTACCGACACTGCAAATATTGCAGCAGTATATCAGGATGCTGTTGCAGCTGTTGCAGAACAAGGTATTATCACCGGTTATCCCGACGGTAGCTTTGGTCCCAAAAACAATATTACCCGTGCAGAGGTTGCAACTGTATTATCCAGAGCGATTAAGCTGGATGTTGGCGAAGCGCTCTATCGGGAAGTTTTCAAAATGGCGAAACTGACCAAAAAAGGTTACGATGCCAATGCTTTAATCACTTACGGGGAATTGTCTTCTGCAGCACTTCGTATGTTCAACAATGAATATAAATTAGCATACTACAATTTAGGAGACGTTGTTGGCAAACGTCCTTTCGAACATGACGATGCCTTATCCTTCTGGATTATCGGCAGAGACGTGTTAGGTGCAAATATTGTTACCGAAGCGAACATTGATACTCCCATCAGCGTAAAAGAAGCAATCGATGTTATGGCATTCTACGCAGAAAAACACGATTTCTTAAAGAGAACCATTGATAAATCCAAACTGATGGCAGGAAGCGATTTAACCGCTCCCTTAAACTATTTCCGTTTTGCGCAGTTGATTACCGAAATTGACGAACAGATTCCTATGTTGGTAAGAGTGGATGTTACCAGCGGTGCCTCTGCCAACAAAATTCCCACTGAAATCCGTAAGGACCTGGGTAGCTATCCGGCAAACAGAAGTCGGTATCAGGCTATTTTAGAAGAAATTCCCAACAGCATTTATGAAGCAGCATATCCCTTCCAGGGAAGCGCTTTGGGCGAAGCGTATGATTTTGCAAGAGAAATGATGAGCTTCCTCTTAAATCCTCTGCATGATTTTGCTATTATTGCACAGCATAACGGTGCGGAAATTCAGATCAGCTACTATCCGTCTTTAGTAATGCGCAAAGATAACGTATATGTAATGCGTGCGCAGATTGAAATTCTGTCTGCAAAAGACGGTTTGACCTTAGAAGATATTTGCTTGACTAAAGTAAACAGACCGATTAAAGCCGGAGATAAATTTTTCTGTGATATTAACACCAATGCACAGGTTCCTTCCGCAAATTTCAACGGTGGAATGCTGACCATTGATGCAATTTACGAATAAAAGAAAAAGAAACATTTGTTTAGGAGATTCGGGTATGAAACTGAAAATTGCCAATCTTCATATCGAAATCACAGGGGACTTAAATCCTTTGTTTATTGAGCGTGCAACACCTTATGAGACATCCTTTTTCAAGGCAGATATTACCATTCATTTTCATTTGAAAGACCATGTGGAATTGCCCTTGGATTATCAGATTTTGTCCGTTACCAATGACCGTACCTGGGCAGTGTTGCCAAACGGTGCTTTCAGTTATTGGGATTTTAACGAGCAGATTGGCAAACATACCTTGCTTACCAAAATCAAAAAAGATAAAATTGACATTCAGTTTTACCGTCTGGAAGATGAGCAGGAAATCCGCTTGATCAATGAAGCTCTGCGGGAATATAAAAAGACTATGCCCAATCCCAAGGAATATAAAAATGCGGATAAAGCAGCGTTTAAGCCGGAATTTCCGTTAATCAATTCTACCGACCAGGCAATGCGATATGCATTACTTCATCATAACGGATTCATGGTGCATGCCTCTGCAATCAGTTATGATGGGTATGGAATTTTATTTTCAGCTCCCAGCGGAACCGGAAAAACCACCCATACCAAACTGTGGGAAGAAGCTTATGATTCTGCATTCATTTTGAATGATGATTCTCCTATCATCCGCTTTTTGGAAGACGGCAAGGCCTATGCCTGCGGTTCTCCCTGGGCAGGTGCCAGTGGAGAAGGGCAGAATGTGGTGGTTCCCTTAAAAGCAATTGTATTTTTGCAGCAGGGTGAGAAAAATGAGATTTCTCGCTTGCAGACCTTGCAGGCGCTTCAATGGTTGTTAGGCTCTGTGAATCGCCCCGTGGAAAAAGGACTTATGGATAAACTTTTTACCTTGATTCACTTGTTACTCAGCGATACCCCTTGTTACCTTTTGAAATGCCGTCCTGACCGTGATGCGGTGGAAACGGTAAAAAAAGAATTATTTTGTAATGATTAACTGCCGGGAGAAACAGAAAAATGACAAATGCTTTTTCTAAGATTCAAAATTATTTAAAACGACGTGTTTTTCGTGTGAAAAACCATCTTTTGTATGCAACTTTAGCGCAGATTGTGTTGATGTCCGTCAATGTGCTGACGTTCCTCAGCGATACTCTGGATATCCCCTTTACGGTATTTCACATTGTGGTTCCCACCTATTTTTATCTGCTCTTTATTGTGTGTTACTACTGCCTTACTTACAAAATGAACAGGAAGCTGATCAGGCAATCTCTGTTTTCCAGAATTTTGGTGGTTACCATTCTGGCGGTAAACGTGGTTTACACTGTGATTACCACGATAGATGAAGAAGGCTGGTTCTATTATTTAGACACGGTAATCGTGCAGGCGATCAACGCTTTTTATATTATGATTTATATCACTACAAACGGCAGACAGTTTGCCCAGGGACGTCAGCTGAATTTGCTTCGTATCTTCGGATACGCTTCTGCAATTTCCGCGTTGTTGGCTTTCTATTTCACTTTCGTGGATCCTATGGTCATGTGGGTACTGGTTGTTGCAACCACCGTGCTGTTATTCGGTACCTACCTGATTTTCCATGAAAATCTGAAGAAAACATTACCCAAGAAAAAACGGTTACGTTCCCGTGCACAGAATAGTCTGAGCACGTCTGTCAAACAAAATAGCATGAAAAAATCTACGAAGCAGAACAGCTTAAAAGATCGATCCAAGAAAAATGGTTGATTTGCATACACACACTACCAATTCGGATGGGTCCCTTACTCCCCGTGAACTGGTGAAATTAGCAAAAGAGCAAGGATTTTCGGCAATTGCCGTGACTGACCATGACACGGTGGACGGAGTTTTTGAAGCAATGCAAGCCGGAAATGAATTCGGGATTGAAACCATTCCCGGGATTGAGCTTTCTTGTAACTATGAAAGAGAGCTTCATATAATCGGGCTTTTTATCGATCCCAATTATCCGCCCTTGGTGGAAAAGTTAAAGGAACTTGCAAAAAATCGGGAAAAGAGAAACCAAAAAACCTTAGAAATTTTAAATAGCTTAGGAATGCCCATCACCGTGGAGGAAGTGAAACAAATTGCCACGGGAAACATCTGGGGCAGAGCTCATTTTGCCAAGCTTCTTTGCGATAAGGGGTATGTGGCAAGCGTGAAAGAGGGTTTTCAGAAATATTTGGGACACGGCAGAGTGGCTCACGTGAACGAAGACCGTATTGAGCCGGAAGATGCCATTTCTCTCATCCGTGCGGCAGGTGGCGTTCCCATTTTAGCCCATATGCACTATTTGAAATTATCAGAAGAAGATTTACGAAATCTTCTCATCCGCTTTCAAAAAAGCGGACTTGCGGGGGCAGAGGTGATTTACACCGAATACACTCCCGAACAAACCAAGCTATATACCGAACTGGTGGAGGAATTAGGACTCCTAAAAAGTGGCGGAAGCGATTTTCACGGGGCAATGAAGCCTCAGATTCCACTCACCCCCAACCACCTTCGGATACCATACTCATTTTTAAAGGAGATTAAAAACCATGTCCGGACATTCTAAATGGTCAAACATCAAACACAAAAAAGGAAAAACCGATGCCCAGAAAGCAAAGGTATACACCAAAATCGGCAGAGAAATCGCAGTAGTGGTAAAAGCAGGCGGCCCTGACCCCACGGTTAACGGAAAACTCCGTGATTTGATTGCAAAAGCAAGAGCTAACAATATGCCCTCTGAAAACGTGCAGAGATGTATTAAAAAAGCGGCAGGCGGCGAAGATACCTCCAACTACGAAGCAATCACCTATGAAGGTTACGGCCCCGCAGGCGTAGCGGTAATTGTGGAAACCTTAACCGATAACCGTAACCGTACCGCAGCAGACGTGCGTCACGCTTTTGATAAATGCGGCGGCAATATGGGTGCAACCGGTTGTGTAAGCTGGTCCTTCCAGGAAAAAGGCATCATTGTGATTGAAAAAGAAGATGCTATGGATGATGAGGAAATGACCTTAGAAGCGCTGGAACTGGATGCAGAGGACATTGAAGTGCTGGATGAAGGCTACGAAATCACCACTTCTCCCGACACCTTTTCTGCTATCCGTGAAGCATACGAACAGAAAGGTTATACGATCTTAGAAGCGGAAGTTTCCAAAATTCCCGATAACTATACTACCTTAACCGATGAAGACCACATCAAGAATATGAATAAACTTATTGATATGTTAGAAGACAACGACGATGTGCAGAATATTTATCATTCATGGAATGAATAGAACTCGATAAAATAACGCAGATCACAAAAAAGCAATGGATAATCCATTGCTTTTTTTGTTACGAACAAACTTCATCACTCGCTGTACCGTTATGCTGTACGCAGTACTACAGCTTTGGATAACCCCCTGCGGGGTTCAGTTTGTTCGTTCTGCGTCATTTTCTCATCGTTTCCCCAAACAGTTTTTGAATGACGAAAATCCAAATTTGTAGGGCAGGGGCTTGCTCCTGCCGCATTTGAATTCAAAAAA
Organism: Oscillospiraceae bacterium; assembly: GCA_015068645.1. Classification (NCBI taxonomy): domain Bacteria; kingdom Bacillati; phylum Bacillota; class Clostridia; order Eubacteriales; family Oscillospiraceae; species Oscillospiraceae bacterium. Next base: position 35,386 of record SVKD01000015.1, on the reverse strand, counting down.
TAAAATAAATAAAAAATAAAAAAATGCAAAAACTAAAAGAACCAAAATATTAAAAACAAAAATCAAAATGAGAACAAAGGATGGATTTTATGAACCATGGGGGAGACCGTTTTTTGGAACTTTTATCCATGCAATTTCCAACTCAAAAGGTTGCTGCTGCCGAAATTATCAACTTAACTGCCATTTTAGGCCTTCCGAAAGGTACCGAACATTTTTTAAGTGACCTGCACGGGGAAGATGAAGCATTTTGTCAGTTGTTAAAAAATGCATCGGGGGAAATCCGATTAAAAATTTCCGAAGTGTTTTCACAAAATAAAGAACAAGCCGAAGTACTTTCCCAAAAAGAGCAGGATGAACTTGCTCATCTGATATACAACCCGAAAGAATTTTTGGCTAATCGGAAAAAAACAGCTTTCTGGTATCATAAAACCTTTTCCCGATTGATTCTTCTGTGTCGGGCGGTGGCGGACAAATATACCCGTTCCAAAGTGCGAAAAGCCCTTCCCGAAGAATATGCATACATTTTAGAGGAGCTGTTGCACCGACGTCCCGATTCTCCTAACCGTCTGGCATATCAGAAAAGCATTCTGGATGCCGTTATCGGTGTAGGACAGGCGGATTCGTTTATTGGTGTTCTTTGTGAATTAATCAGTCGTTTAGCGGTGGATCATCTGCATATTTTAGGAGACATTTTTGACCGTGGCAATGGTCCCCACCGTATTTTAGATATCCTGGAGACTTATCACAGTGTGGACATCTGTTGGGGCAATCACGATATTCTCTGGATGGGCGCTAACTTGAAAAATCCTCTTTGTGTTGCCTCGGCGGTACGGATTACTTTGCGGTATAATCATCCCAAACTGCTGGAACAAGATTATGGAATCCCTCTTAGAAAACTGTTTTTTCTGGCAGATAAACTGTATGGAGAAACATCTTGCACGTGCTTTTTGCCCAAAGGGGAAGCTGACGGCGATTGCTTTTCTGTGGCTCGTGCACACAAAATTATTTCAGTAATTTTGTGGAAGCTGGAGATCACATTCCGAAAAAACCATCTTCATTATGACTTGGAGCATACCTGCACACTGGAACATATTGATCGGGACGGCAAAACCATTCTTTGTGATGGGGTTTCCTATCCCCTTTCCGACACCTATTTTCCCACTGTTGATCCTCAAAAACCATGGGAACTGACGGCAGAAGAAGAGGAAGTGTTACAGGATTTGTGCCAAAGCTTTTCTCATTCGGAAAAACTCAGCCGACACGTTCGGTTTCTAATTGCAAAAGGGAGAATGTATCAGGTGATGAATCACAATCTGTTGTATCACGGGTGCATCCCTTTTACAGAGGATGGTTCGTTTGCATCCTTTTTGGGGTATCGGGGACGTGCTTTGATGGATTTTTGCGATAAAGCCGTTCGTAAAGCATATTTTCTGGAAGAAAATCATCCTGAAAAAAAGTCTGCAGTGGATTTTTTCTGGTATTTGTTTGCCGGAAAGTATTCTCCTTTATTCGGAAAAAACGAAATGAAAACACTGCCCCGATACCTTGTTTGTGACAAATCTGCTCATCGGGAAATTAAAAATCCGTATTATCGGCTCATAGAGGGAGAACAAGGGAAAGAGATTGCCCGAATCATTTTGTCAGAATTTTCATTGTATGAAGAGTATTCCAAAATTGTAAACGGACATGTTCCTGTTCGTCAGAGCAGTGGAGAAAGTCCGCAGAAAGCCGGTGGAATCCTTTTTATGATAGATGGCGGATTAAGTCCTGCCTACCAGGAAAAAACGGGAATCGGCGGATATACGCTATTGTATAATTCTCACGGTTTTTTCCTGACTGCTCACCAACCGTATGGCACTAAAAATGTAAACACCTCCGAAGCATTTTGTTCACATAGGGTGGTGAGAGACCATCGTAATCACCGAATCCGAGTTTTCAATACAGACACAGGATTTGTGATTCAAAAAAGAATTCGGGAACTTCGCCGTCTTATCAGTCATTATCAGGCGGGAACACTGCCGGAAACACCCTCTCCAAAAAAAATGTATAAAATCAAGAAAATTACCATATAATAAAGTTGAAAAAACACATCAGAACAGTCGATTCAGTAAAAATCGACAGAAAAACAGGAGGCGTCATGTATGTTGTTAGATACCATTTCATTGGTTTTGGTGATTGTGGGAGCATTAAACTGGGGTGCCATCGGTCTTTTTAACGTAGACCTGGTTTCATCCATCTTTGGTGCAGGCTCCATGCTCACCCGAATCATTTTCTCCTTAGTGGGAATTGCAGGTCTTTGGGCGATTACCATTCTGTTTAAGGACAAAGTCCCCATGGAACACAGGGATTAAAAAAACGGTAAAAATGGGTCAGAAATAATTAAGCTCACCCTCGACGTACAGCACGTACGCCGTCGGGTAACGCAAAGCATAGCTTTGCTTCGCTTTCTTATTTCTGTTCCCATTTTTCCTCGTTTTTGGGGGATTGCCTATGATGGAGGAAAATTCCACCCGCTCGGTACAGCTTCGGGCTTGTCAAAGCAAAGCTTTGATTCGAATTTCGAATTCTGCATCCATTTTTCCTCGTTTTGGGGTAGGGGTAATGAAAAACGAAAAATGAAGAATGAAAAATTGCGGTGGCACCCTGCGGTTGCATCAGATATTTCAATGGTTGGCAATGCCAACCCACCATCATTATTCATTCTTCACGATTCATTATTTATTAAAAAAAAGGAACTGTACGAATCTACAGTTCCTTTTCCTTTAATTGTTCTTTTAAATTGCGGATGGCATTTCCTCTGTGGCTCAAACTGTTTTTTTCGGAATCCGTCATTTCAGCGAATGTCTTTTCTAAAGCTTCCACATAAAAAATCGGGTCATAGCCAAAGCCGTTGTCACCACGTTTTTCATCAATAATCACGCCTTCGCATTCGCCCTCAGACACTAAAATATCATCCTCGGAAAACACCGCTGCAATCACGCTTTTAAATCTTGCGGTGCGGTTGGGTTCGTCTTTCAATTTGGCAAGGAGTTTGTCCATATTTTTGTTGTCGTCGGAGGGTTCGCCCGCATATCGTGCGGAATACACGCCCGGTTCCCCGCCAAGCGCATCCACCATAAGACCCGAATCGTCGGAAATGGTGGGAATTTTTGCAATTTTATAAATTTCTTTTGCTTTTAAGAGAGCGTTCTCTAAAAAAGTGGTGCCTGTTTCTTCCACGTCTGCGGTGATACCCATATCACGAAGAGACACACATTCGATGCCAAGCTCTCCCAAAATTTTATTGAATTCTTTTAACTTGCCTTGATTATTGGTTGCTACTAACAGTTTCACGTTTTTTTCCTCCCCCAAATCAGTTTGGAATCCATTAACCCTGCTTTGGTTAACGGCTTTAAAATCACAAATGCAATAAAGAAGTCCAGCAGATGATGCAGGGAAGTGCCCACACCAATCCAGAGTTGTACCAATTTCATAGAGTTGCCTTTTAAAAGATAACTCATATGGAAGAAGGTTGCGGCCCAATATATGGTGAACATATCAGCCAGGGTATGTAATACCATCGTAACAAGAATGGTCAGCACAGGATTCATTCTTTTGCGAATCATCATTGCACCTGCCACGGTAAAAAACACGTGAGTTGCCGCTCTTGCCGCTACTATCCCATCAATGGTGAAAAAGAATCCGATAGCAGAACCAAGCGCTGCAAAGGCAGCTGCAAGGGGACTCACAAACATGGCAATAATGAGCGGTGTGTGGGATGCCAGGGTTGCTGTAAATGGGTAGAATTGAATCACTTTAATGGGCATAAACATCGGAATAACGATAGCCAATGCAGTGAGCAGTGCTGTCAAAGTGATTTTTTTGGTTTTGTTTCTCATACTGTTCATTCTCCTTTTCTGAGAAGACAAACCGCGTACGCTGAAATTCCTTCTTCGCGACCGGGGAAGCCGAGTTTTTCTGTGGTGGTTGCCTTAACACTGATATTTTCTTTGTTGGTTTGAAGCACACGGGCGATATTTTCCCGCATTGCCTCAATATGAGGTGCAAGTTTCGGGCGTTGGGCACAAATGGTGCAATCTGCATTGCCCATTTCATAGCCGTGTTCTTTCATCAGAGCAGTTACTCTTTCTAAAAGAATCATACTGTCAATATTTTTATAGGCGCCATCGGTATCGGGGAAATGCTTTCCGATATCGCCTAAAGCCAGTGCACCCAAGATGGCATCCATCAGGGCGTGCACTAAAACGTCAGCATCAGAATGCCCCAAAAGCCCCATTTCGTGGGGAATATCCACTCCGCCCAAAATGAGCTTTCGCTCAGGCACCAGTTTATGTACGTCATAGCCAAAGCCGATTCTCATCTCTTCGGCCTCCTTTTTGTTTTGGTTTATTCTTCGTATTGTGCATCAATCAAAGCAGAGAGCATTAACATATCTTCTCTGGTGGTCAGTTTCAGATTTGCATAGCTACCTTCGGTGATGTGAATTTGAACACCGAGAGCTTCCACCAATGCGCAGTCATCGGTGGCAGAGGAATCAAAATTCTCATAGGCTTTTTTGATGATATCTGCCCGGAAACATTGGGGTGTCTGGATTTCTACCAGCTCATCCCGATTGACGGTTTCTTCGATAAATCCGTCTTTGTTAACTCTCTTGATCGTGTTTTTCGGCTTCACTCCCAGAGCAGAAGCGTCATATTCCATTGCATTTTTGATGCATTCTTCCATGAGTGCTTCCGAAACACAGGGACGCACCCCATCGTGAATCATAATAATTTCAGCATCCTCGGAAACTTCTGCCAATCCTTTTGCCACGGATTCGGCACGGTTTTTGCCGCCTGCCACAATTTTGGTTACTTTTTCCAGGTCAGCTGCTGCCACAATATCCTTGGCAGTTAGGATATCGTCTTCGGAAACCACTAAAATGATTTCTTTGACCATATCGCTTTTTTCCACGGCTTCCAGTGTGTGGGAAAGCACAGGCATCCCAAGTAAGGGCAAAAACTGTTTTTTTAGTTCCGATTGCATCCGGGAACCTTTGCCCGCTGCTACCACAATGGCAGAACATCGGGGGTCAGGGTCATCCGGTGCAAAAAGGCTTTTAATTCCTTCCAGCATAGTAAATTCCCTCGTTTGATATCATATTGTTATATATTATGCAGTTACAGCGTCGGGAAGACGTGCTTCCAGCAATTCTTCTGCTTCCTGCAGAGAAATGTTTAACGAAAGCATAATTTCAGAAACTAAAATCTGATGAGCAGACAAAAACATTTTTTTCTCGCCGGAAGAAAGACCTTTTTCTTTGTCTTTTTCCCGAAGATACTGATAAATAGGGCCGATTTCAAACAAATCTCCCGATTTGATTTTTGCCATATTTTCCCGATATCTCTTGTTCCAGTTATCATTCACCGCAATTTCTGCGGTGGCGATAAAAGAGAATAATTCGTCAATCACGGTGGGGGCAACTACGCCTCGCACTCCGATTTCGTCAGCATTTTTTACGGGCACCATCAGAGAAATATTTCCAATGGGTACTTCCAGTATATAGTAGGAACTGATGCTCCCTAAAATTTCTTTTTCTTCAATGGCGCGGATGATGCCTGCGCCGTGCATGGGATAAACGATTTTGTCGCCGATTTGGTACATTCCATGGTCCTCCTGTAAAATGTCCCAGGGTGAAAAGCTTACAAATTACATTCATTTTAACATATTTTTCCCATAAAGTAAAGAGAAAAAACCATATTTTCCTATTTTTTACGAAAATGAAAAAAGGCGGTAAAAAAAACTGCCAAAATTTGGTCACTTTTTCTTGAAAAATGACAAAATTCTCTTGACTAGGCGGTAAGATTGTGCTAAACTTAAAAATGATATGCTCAATAGGTGTAGCCACCTTTTTTTGGTATGCGAAAAATTGTATGAGAAATCAGAGGCAAATTCCGAATGCCTCTGTTGGAACTTTACATAAAACCCCTGAAAAAACGGGGGATGGACTTAGTGGAAACGGAGGTAATTTCCTGATGGTAATTACAGATTTTTTAGAACAAAATGCCCAAAAATTTTCTGATGATGTGGCACTGGTGGAAATTGTGCCCAATATCATTTCCCAGGCGAGAACCACTTGGAAGGAATACAGCTTGATTCCCACCAACTCCGAAGAAAGCGGAAGATGCGAAATTACTTGGTGTGAATTTAACAAAAAAGCCAACCGATTTGCGAACCTTTTATTGTCCCGTGGCGTCAAAAAAGGAGACAAGGTTGCCATTTTAATGATGAACTGCTTAGAATGGCTTCCCGTGTATTTCGGAGCATTAAAAGCAGGCGCACTGGCAGTGCCCTTAAACTACCGTTACACTTCCGACGAAATTAAGTATTGTTTAGAACTTTCTGAGTCTGATGTTTTGGTATTCGGACCTGAGTTTATCGGTCGTGTGGAAGAAATCTGCGATATGATTCCCAATGTGAAGCAGTTATTCTATGTGGGAAAAGACTGCCCCTCCTTTGCAGAAAGTTATGATAAACTGGTGACTTATTGCACCTCCAAAACTCCCGAAATTCCGCTGACCCCCGACGATAATGCAGCAATTTACTTCTCCTCGGGTACCACAGGATTTCCCAAAGCGATTTTACATAACCACGAAAGCCTGGTGCACGCTTGCTTAACCGAGCAGAACCATCACTCCCAGACCAAAGAGGACGTGTTCCTTTGCATTCCGCCTCTTTATCACACCGGTGCCAAAATGCATTGGTTCGGTTGCTTAGTGGTGGGCGCGAAAGCAGTTCTTTTAAAAGGGGTAAAACCCGAATGGATTGTGGAAACTGCGGCAGACGAAAAATGTTCTATCGTGTGGCTGTTGGTACCGTGGGCACAGGATATCTTAGATGCTATTGATAATGGTACCATTAAAATTGACCAGATGGATTTATCCAGATGGAGACTGATGCACATCGGTGCACAGCCTGTTCCCCCCAGCCTGATTAAGAGATGGAAATCCATTTTCCCCAACCATCAGTATGACACCAACTACGGTTTATCCGAATCCATCGGACCCGGCTGTGTGCATTTAGGGGTAGAAAACATCCATAAAGTGGGTGCCATCGGCAAAGCAGGTTACGGTTGGGAAGTAAAAATCGTGGATGAGCGTGGCAACACCGTGGAAAAAGGCGAAGTGGGTGAACTTGCCGTAAAAGGTCCCGGCGTGATGACCTGTTACTACAATGACGAAAAAGCCACCAACGATGTGTTAAAAGACGGTTGGCTCTTTACCGGCGATATGGCCCAGGAAGACGAAGACGGCTTTATCTTCCTGGTGGACCGTAAAAAAGACGTGATTATTTCCGGCGGTGAGAACTTATATCCCGTTCAGATTGAAGATTTCATCCGCACCAATCATAAGGTAAAGGACGTAGCAGTAATTGGCTTACCCGACCCCCGTTTGGGAGAAATGGCGGCAGCAATCATCGAATTGAAAGAAGATATGAGCTGCACCGAAGAAGAAATGGATAACTTCTGCAAAGCGCTTCCCAAATACAAACGTCCCCGTAAGATTATTTTTGCCGAAGTGCCCCGTAATCCCACCGGCAAAATTGAAAAACCGAAACTAAGACAAATCTACTGCGGCGAAAGCTTGGTTGCGGCGCAGAACGAAATATAGGAGGTTTTTTAGAATTATGTCTAAAAGATTGATGATTGGTAACGAAGCCGTTGCCAGAGGTTTATATGAAGCAGGGGTAAGCGTGGTATCCAGTTATCCGGGTACTCCTTCCACCGAAATCACTGAATTTGTTGCAAAATATAACGAAGTGGACGCCGAATGGGCAGCCAATGAAAAGGTGGCAATGGAAGTTGCTATCGGTGCTGCTATTTCCGGTGCACGTTCTTTCTGTGCCATGAAGCACGTTGGCTTAAACGTGGCGGCTGACCCCTTATTCACCGTGTCTTACACCGGCGTAAACGGCGGTTTGGTTATTGGCGTTGCAGACGACCCGGGAATGCACTCCTCTCAGAATGAGCAGGACTCCCGTAACTATGCCAATGCGGCAAAGGTGACTATGTTGGAACCTGCCGACAGCACCGAATGTAAGGAATATGCCAAACTGGCTTACGAAATCTCTGAGCAGTTCGATACTCCTGTACTACTCAGATTAACCACCCGTATTGCACATTCTCAGTCTATCGTGGAAGAGTGCGACAGAGTGGATGTTCCCTTAAAAGAATACCAAAAAGATGTAATGAAATATGTCATGATGCCCGGTATGGCAAAAAAACGCCGTCTGGTCATCGAAGACAGAAAAGACAAACTGGTGGAATATGCAGAAACCTCCGGTATTAACCGTATGGAATTAAACGATACCAAAATCGGTATCATCACCGCAGGTGCTCCCTACCAGTATGCCAAAGAATCCTTCCCCGAAGCATCTTATCTGAAACTGGGTATGCTCTGGCCTCTGCCCACCAAACTGATTCAGGAATTTGCAAGTAAAGTGGAAAAACTCTATGTTTTAGAGGAATTAGACCCCTATATTGAAAATCACATCAAGGCAATGGGCATTGAAGTTCACGGAAAAGACACCTTCTCCATGTTCGGCGAATTCTCCAACGTGTCTGTAAGAGAAGCAATCTCCGGCAAGAAGGACGAAGCAACTTATCCCGACTATAATCCGCCTATGCGACCTCCCGTAATGTGTCCCGGCTGTCCCCACAGAGGTATGTTCTACGTACTGTCCAAACTGAAACTGGTTGTTTCCGGGGATATTGGTTGCTACACCTTAGGTGCGGCGGCACCCTTGTCTGCAATGGATACCACCATCTGTATGGGTGCATCCGTCAGTGCGGCACACGGGATTTCCAAAGCAAATCCTGAATTATCCAAGAAAACCGTAGCGGTCATCGGGGATTCCACCTTCATCCATTCGGGTATGACAGGTCTTGCCTCCACCGCATACAACAAAGGCACCTCCACCGTGATTATCTTGGATAACTCCATCACCGGTATGACCGGCCATCAGCAGAATCCCACCACCGGCAAAACCTTAAAAGGCGAGCCCACCGTGGCGGTGAATTTGGAAAAATTTGCAGAAGCAGTTGGCTATACCAGAATCAAAGTGGTGGATCCCTTCAATGTGGAAGAATGCGAACGGGTTATCAAAGAAGAAATTTCCGTGGAAGAGCCGTCCTTGATTATTGCACGCCGTCCCTGTGTGTTATTAAAAGGCGTGAAATATGATTTTGACGTAAATATCTCTAAAGATAAATGTAAAAACTGTAAGATGTGTATGAAAATCGGATGCCCTGCAATTTCCATTGTAGACGGCAAACCCGAAATCAACAAAACCTTGTGTACCAACTGCGGACTGTGTAAAAACATCTGTAAGTTTGATGCCATCACTCTGTAAGAAAGGGGGAGACTAAGATGAGCACAAAATCTATTATGATTGTAGGTGTTGGCGGTCAGGGTACCTTACTTGCCAGCAGAATTTTAGGAAACTTAGCCATCGAAAAGGGTTATGACGTAAAAGTATCCGAAGTGCACGGTATGAGCCAGCGTGGCGGCAGCGTGGTAACTTATGTGAAATACGGTGAAAAAGTTCATTCTCCCGTGATTTGTCAGGGAGAGGCAGACATTATTATTTCCTTTGAAGAATTAGAAGCGCTGCGTTGGTTGCCTTATCTTAAAAAAGGCGGTAAACTTATCACCAATGTGCAGCAGATTATGCCTATGCCGGTCATCATCGGTGCGGCAGAATATCCCCAGAATATTTTAGATACTTTACAAAAAGAAGAAGTGGATTTAGTTTCCGTCAATGCGTTAGAAATTGCAGAATCCATCTTAAATTCCAAAGTAACCAACGTGGTGCTGTTGGGAGTATTGGCAAAATATCTGGAATTTGACAAGCAGGATTGGGTAGATGCAGTGTTAGCCACTGTTCCCGAAAAATTCAAAGAAGCAAACGAGAAAGCATTTTTACAAGGTTACGAACAATAAAAAGATTTTATCGGAATAACAAGAGAGCAAAACAAAGAAGCTTAAGATGTCCTCACTTTTCATCTTAGGCAGAATGAGGCTGTTTTATGAATCATAAAAGACAGATGAATCAGGTGGATTCTCATAATTATAATGGATATGTGAATCAAAAAACCGGATTCAATCAGAAAAAATTTTGGAAAACCTTTGGTATCTCCTTGCTGATTGAACTGCTGGTAGTGGTACTTGTAGTTGCAGGGATTATTGGGTACCGTGCGTTTCACCGCAATATCGGTGATGGTGACGAAATGACGGAAACGCTGTCTGCAGGCACCTTTGATGATGCACGTAATCTTTTGATTCTCGGTACGGATAAGAGCGGAAAACTTTCCGATGTGATTATGGTGATTGCAGTAGATCCCGATAAAAACACCTTATCACTGTTGTCTGTTCCCCGAGATACTAAAGTGTATTTTGACAATGACGATTTAGAACCCGATCAGTATATCAACGAAAACGAACCATACAAAATCAATGCAGCTATTGGCGTTGGCGGTGACAACTTTGCGGTTCAAACCGTTATCAATGAGCTGGATATTCCCATTCATGACTATATGATTGTGAACTTCCAGGCGGTGGAAACCATTATTGACGAGTTGGGCGGTGTTCAGTTTGACGTGCCCCAGAATATGTACTACACGGACCCCGAGCAGGATTTATATATCAATCTGAAAAAGGGTGATCAGCTCTTAGACGGTGAAAATGCAGTGGATTTGTTGCGTTTTCGTAGCTATGTGATGGGGGATTTGGAACGAAATCGCGTGCAGCAGCAATTTTTCCAAGAGGCATTTGCCCAGAAATTTAAGCCCAAGTATATCGGAAAAGTTCCCGCTATTTACAATCTGATCAATAAAAATATCCGTTCCAATATGAGTTTGGCTGAGATTTTATCATATGTGGATGTTCTTTCCAATATGGACAATCGAGAAGTGCAAACCTTTGAACTTCCCGTTACCATATCTGATCCTTTTGTAATTATCAACCAAGAAGAAGCGGATATGATTTTAGACGATTACTATCGTTAAGTCCCAAATAGGAGTAAAGGAAAACGAAAGTGGGGGTAAAACCCTGCTTTCGGTTTTCGTTTTTTTAAAAGACGATGATCAAACTGACTTTTAAGCCGCAACTGAAACGAAAAAACCGTTTTTCTGTGTTTATGGGAGACACTTATCTGTTTTCCATTTCTTCGTATACCTATCAGAAATTGGTGGGCAAAGAGGAGCTTTTAGCGGAAAGTGTGGAGGCATTTCAGAAAGAATGTGTATTTCCTGAGCAGTATGATTATTGTTTGGGGCTACTCTCCCGCAGAATGTATTCCGAGAAGGAATTGGGGGAGAAATTAAAGCTTCGGGGGTGTCCGCCTGCTGTGGCAGAGGAAATCATCGAAAGATTAAAAGAAAACGGATACCTTTCGGACGAAAGTTACAAGGAGCAGTTTTTATATTCCAGGCAAACCTATAAAAAGCAGGGCTTTTATAAAATCCGTCAGGAGCTTTTAGGGAAAGGAATTTCACTGGATGCTTCAGAGTATGATTTTACCGCTGAAAAAGAAAATTTAAAAGAGCAGGTGGCACTGCTTATAGCAAAACAAACCGAAACCCCAAAAATATACAGTCGTCTGATTCGAAAGGGATATCGCTTTTCGGATATTACCGATTGTTTGAGAAATCTTTCGTCCCAAGTGTTGGAAGAAGATTATGAGGAAGATTATGATGCCTAAGATTTTATGGATTCAACTTGGCTGCTCCAAAAATAAGGTGGACGGCGAAATTATGATTACCAATCTGCAAAACGCAGGCTATGTGATGGTGGATAATGAGGAAGATGCCGACGTGATCATCATAAACACCTGTGGGTTTATTAAGGCTGCCAAAGAGGAAGCCATTTCGGAAATCTTAAATGCGGCATCTTATGGAAAAAAAGTGATTGTGGCAGGTTGCTTATCAGGACGATATCAGAATGAAATTTTAGAAAATTTTCCCGAAGTGGACGGTGCGCTGGGGATTCACGATACTTCTAATATTGTGGAAGCAGTTTCCAAAGTGCTAAAGGGTGAACGAGTGGCGTACTTTTCCAAAAGCGAGGAAGAACCAAACTTTTGTGAGCGTGTTTTGACCACACCGTTTTATTATGCGTTCTTAAAAATTGCAGACGGCTGCAGCAACGGCTGTTCTTATTGTGCCATTCCGAAAATTCGCGGAAAATACGTGTCCAGACCCATGGAATCCATTATCGAAGAAGCCAAATGGATGGCAACCCAAGGGGTAACCGAAGTGATTGTGATTGCGCAGGATACCACCCGTTACGGCGTAGATTTATACGGCGAAAATAAATTGGTTGCACTGCTTTCGGAATTAGAAACCATTGAAGAACTCCGCTGGATTCGTCTTCATTATCTTTATCCGGAATCGGTAACCGACGAGCTGTTGGATTTGATTGCGGATTCCAAGAAAATTCTGCATTATTTTGATATTCCCATTCAGCACTGTAACAACAGAATTTTAAAACTAATGAACCGTCGCACCGATAAAGATGAAATTTTAACCCTACTTCATAAAATCAAAACAAAAATGCCCGATGCAACCATCCGCACTTCCTTAATCAGCGGATTTCCCTCGGAAACCGTGGAAGAACACAAAGAACTGGTGAACTTTGTGAAACAAGGCTTTTTTGACAGACTTGGCGTGTTCCCCTATTCTACCGAAGAAGGCACCCGTGCCGCCCGCATTACAGGAAAATTAAAAACCCATGAAAAAGTGCGCCGTTCCAATGAAATTATGAAGCTTTCTTCTCAGGTATCGTTGCAGAAGAATAAGCTGAAAATCGGCAAAACCTTTGAGGTGTTAGTTGAGGGGATAGACACCGTCAACAACATTTATTTTGGCAGAACCTATATGGATTCCCCCGAAATTGACGGCACAGTTTACTTTGAAGCGGATTTTCCTGTGGATATCGGGGAATATATTACTGTGAAAATTACCGGCTGTGACCAATATGATTTATCGGGCATTGCCGTGAAAGGATAATCATTATGTATCAGATTGATGTGGAAACCCATAGCCATACCATTGTGAGTAAGCACGCATACTCCACCATGCAGGAAAATATCAAGGCAACCCGTGATGCCGGAATGCGTGGTCTTTGCATGACCAATCATGCCCCTGCCATTCCTGATGCCCCGGGAGAAGTGCATTTCACTTGCTTAAAATTTCTGCCAAATGAAATTGATGGGATCCGATTCTTCAAAGGTGCAGAAGCGAATATCATTGATTATAAGGGCGGTTTGGATTTGCCCAACACCGTACTTGCTATGCTTGATTGGGTGATTGCCTCCATTCACGGACCTTGCCTTCCCAAAGGTTCTATCGAAGAAATTACCGAATCTTATCTTCGCGTTTTGGAAAATCCCTATGTGCACTGCATCGGTCATATGGGGCAGCAAAATTACCGTTGCGATTTTGAAGCGGTGGTAAAAAAGGCAAAAGAACAAAATAAAATTATTGAATTAAATAACCATTCTTTAGAGGGAATCCGTCCCGGCTCCAAAGAGCTCTGCACCAATGTGGCAAAGCTCTGCAAACAGTACGGCACTCGCGTGGCGGTGTCTTCCGATGCCCACTATTCCGGCTGTATCGGAAACTATAAGCTGGTGTTTGAAATGCTTTCGGAAGTGGATTTCCCCAAAGAATTGATTGTAAATGCAAGTTTAGAAAGTTTTGAAGCTTATTTAAAGGAAGTAAAAACGCAGTTTTAACGTGGCAACAGGAGGATATGACAATGAAGTATTATTTAGGCGTGGATTTAGGCGGTACCAATATTAAAGCAGGAATTACCGACGAAACAGGGAATATTCTTTTAAAAACTTCTGTCAGAACCGATTCCGCAGGAGATGCCCAAAAAATAGCAGACCAGATGGTTGGTCTTTGCCGTGAACTGGTCGAAAAAGCCAAGGTATCCATGGATGACGTGGAAGCGGTAGGCGTGGGAATCCCCGGTACCGTGAATGCGGAAAACGGAACAGTAATTTACTGTAACAATTTAGATATGGACGGTGCTCCCATTGGTGCCATGATGCAGGAGCAACTGCAAAAACCCGTTTATCTTGCCAATGATGCCAGCTGTGCGGCATTAGGTGAATTTGTTTGCGGCAGCGGTAAGGAGCATAATTCCATTATTTTAGTCACCTTAGGCACAGGTGTTGGCGGTGGCATTATCTTAGATGGAAAGCTCTGGGAAGGGCTGGAAGGTGCAGGTGCCGAAATCGGCCATATGGTGGTGCATATCGGCGGTGCGGAATGTACCTGCGGAAGAAAAGGTTGTTTTGAAGCCTATTCTTCTGCCACCGCATTAGTGAATCAGACCAAGGCGGCAATGGAAAAACATCCCGAAAGTATCTTGCATGCCGTTGTGGCAAAAACCGGAAGAGTCAGCGCCAAAACTGCTTTTGATGCCATGAGAAAAGGCGATCAGGTTGCGAAAGAAGTTGTGGATAATTATTTGCATTATTTATCCGAAGGGGTTGCCAATTTAATCAATATTTTTGCGCCGGAAGCCATTATTTTAGGCGGCGGTGTGTGTAACGAAGGGGATGCATTGCTGGTTCCCTTAAAAGAACAGGTTATTGCAAAATGTTATGGTGGCGATTTGATTCACCATGCGGACATTTCTATTGCATCTTTGGGAAATGATGCGGGATTAATTGGTGCGGCAATGCTCTTTCATGCATAATATCTGTATTTTTACAAAAATTCCGGAAGGAGTTCTTTATGAAAACAATCTTTGAACGATTACAAGAGATCTGTTCCTGTGTGTTGGAACAGGAACCTATGGCAAAGCATACCACCTTTAAAATCGGCGGTCCCTGCGATTATATGGTGCTTCCCAAAAGCGTGGAGGAAGTGAAGAGTATCTTATCATTTGCCAAAGAAGAAAATATCCGTGTTACCGTGTTGGGAAACGGCTCCAATGTGTTGGTGGCAGATGAGGGGATTGAAGGTATCGTTTTGAAAACCACAGAAATGAAAACGATTACCTGCAACGGGGAAGAAATCACCGCTCAGGCAGGCGCAAGACTTTCCACCCTTTGCGAAGTTGCCAAGGAGCATAGCTTAGGCGGACTGGCGGAACTTTCCGGGATTCCCGGCACCGTGGGTGGCGGCGTGTATATGAATGCCGGTGCTTACGGCGGCGAAATCAAAGATACCCTGGTAAGCTCCTTGTATCTTAATGAACATCTTGAACTGCAAACTCTTTCCGCCGAAGAACACGAATTGTCTTACCGACACAGTATTTTCCACAAACAGCCGCAGTGGATTGTTTTGGAAAGCACTTTCAAACTGACTCCTGCCAACCGTGATGAGCTTCACGAAACAACCGTGGAGTTATTAAAAAAACGAAATGAAAAACAGCCCTTGGAATATCCTAATGCAGGTAGCACCTTCAAACGTCCCGAAGGTTATTTTGCCGGGAAACTGATTCAGGATTCCGATCTTCGCGGATTTTCGGTGGGAGGAGCTCAGGTTTCCGAAAAGCATTGCGGTTTTGTAATCAACCGGGGCAATGCCACGGCAAAAGACGTTTGTGATTTAATCAAAGCTGTACGGGAGCGGGTACTAAAAGAATTCGGCGTGACGATGGAAGCCGAAGTGCGTTACTTAAAGAGAGGCTGCCCCGAAGCCAAATTGTAAATATCCCCCCAAAAGGAGGAAAATCATGTCCTTTACAGGAGAAATCAAACGGGAACTAAGCGGCGCTATGCCAAAACGTTCCTGTTGTGAAATGGCGGCATTAGCCACCTTATATGCAATGCTCAGCGAAGAAAAGCGGAGCGAAATTCATTTAAAAACCGAAAATATCACCATTGCAAGACGTATTATTATCTTATCCCGAAAGCTTCTGGGATTGGAATTGAAGCCCGATATCCGTTCTGCAAGCTCCAAAAGCAGAAAACAGATTCATCTGGTGGTGTCGGGAAAAGAAAATATTGAAATCCTGAAAAAGGAGCTTCATATGATTTCCGAAAAGGCAAATATCTTTTCTTCCAGAATCGATCCCTCCTTTTCGGTGTCGGACTGTTGCAAACGGACGGTTCTGCAAACTGCCTTTTTGGCATCCGGATTTATAAACAGCCCGAAAAAATCTTATCATTTGGAAATTGTAACCCATAAAAAACGGGTATTTACCGATATTTTAAACATTTTTGAAGAAGTTGGTATTGAAGCCAAAAGCATCACCCGCCAGAATAAATATGTCATTTATTTAAAAAACAATGAACTCATCTGTGATTTTCTGGGAATGATCGGCGTGAAACGGGGCCTGTTCCTCTATCACGAAATCAAAATGGAAAAGGAACTAAAAAACGGCATCAACCGTCAGATGAACTGCGAAAGTGCCAACGAGAACAAAACCATCAATACTGCACTCATTCAGACCCAAGCCATTCAGAAAATTATGCAAAGCTCGGTGGCAGATACCTTGTCGGAGCCTTTAAAAGAAACGATGAAGCTCCGCCTTGCTTACCCCACGATGTCCCTGTCTGAATTATGCCAAGTATCCGAAACCAAAATCACAAAATCGGGGTTGAATCATCGGTTCAATAAACTCATTCAGATTGCAGAAACCTTGTAAAGAGGAATTATTATGGATTTTTGTCACTTACATGTCCATACCGAATACAGCCTTCTGGACGGCTTGTGCCGGATTCGGGAGCTGGTTTCTTGCGCCAAAAACTTAGGGCAGACTGCTCTTGCCATTACCGACCACGGCGCCATGTACGGTGCCATGGAGTTTTATAAGGAATGTAAGGCACAAGGTGTAAAACCCATTATCGGATGCGAGTTTTATGTGGCATACTCCGATATGACCGACCGAAGCGTGCCGGGGTATCATCATCTGATTCTTTTGGCAAAAAACGAAACAGGTCTTCGCAATTTATACAAGCTTTCCACCGAAAGCTACAAAAAAGGGTTTTATTATAAACCCAGAATTGATAAATCTCTTCTGGCAGAGCATACCGAGGGGCTGATTTGCTTATCGGGTTGTATTGCAGGAGAGCTTTCTCAGAATATTTTGGCAGATGATATGGAGAGTGCAAAAAAAACAGCACGGTTCTACCAAAAAATCTTTGCCAAAGGTGATTACTATATTGAAATTCATAACCATCATCTGCCCGATGAAAAAAAGGTAATGCCAAAGCTTCTGGCATTATCCCGTGAACTGGGAATTCCTGCAGTTTGTGCCAACGATGTGCATTATATTCTGCAGTCTGACCACGATATTCAGGATATTTTAATGTGTATCCAGATGCAAAGACAAGTATCCGAGGAAGACAGAATCCGTTTGGAAACCCGTGAATTTTACTTAAAATCATACGAACAAATGGCAGAAATTTTCCCCGAGGAGTTACTGGCGAATACATTGGAAATTGCCGAAAAATGCAATTTAGAAATTCCGTTTGGAGAATTTCGTTTCCCCAAATATCCTGCCCCAAAAAATTCGGAAACTTATCTTCGGGAGCTTTGTTATCACGGACTTTGTGCCAAATATGAAACCGTTACCGAAGAATTAAAAGAACGGCTGGAATATGAGCTTAAAACCATTATTTCCATGGGTTTTTGCGACTATTTTCTCATTGTGTGGGATTTTGTTGCCTACGCTAAGGGGAAGGGCATTCCCGTTGGCCCCGGCAGAGGGTCTGCCGCAGGGAGCTTGGTTGCCTATTGCTTAAATATCACCACCGTGGACCCCATTCGTTACGGGTTGGTGTTTGAGCGTTTTTTAAACAAAGAACGGGTAAGTATGCCCGATATTGATATTGATTTCTGTAACGAACGCCGTGGAGAAGTGATAGATTATGTCATTTCCAAATACGGTTCTGACCGTGTGGCGCAAATTGTGGCGTTTGGTACCATGAAGGCAAGAGCTGCCGTAAAGGATGTGGCCCGTGCCACGGGAATTCCGTACTATTTAGCGGATGAAGTGACCAAAGAGCTGTCCAAATGTAAGGTGCTAAACATCACCTTAGATGAGGCGATGAGTCGCAAGGATAACCGCTTAAAAGAGCTGTATGACGAAAATCCCGACATCAAAAAGCTCATTGATACCTCCCGAAAACTGGAGGGACATATCCGTCATACCACCGTTCACGCAGCGGGGGTTCTGATTACAGGAGAGCCTGCAGTCAACTTAGTGCCCTTATGCAACGTGACCGATGCAGCTGCCACCCAGTACGAAATGGCGCACTTGGAATCCTTAGGACTTCTGAAAATGGATTTTTTGGGACTTCGTAATTTGACGGTAATTGAAGATACCTTAAACACCATTTACCGTCAGACGGGAAAACAGATTCTTCTGACCCGTTTAACCTATGATGACCCCAAGGTGTATGATTTATTATCCTCGGGAGATACCGACGGGGTATTTCAGCTGGAATCTTCAGGGATGAAAAACTTTTTAAAAGAGTTTAAACCTCGCACTTTTGAAGATGTGATTGCGGCAATTTCTCTCTACCGTCCGGGGCCTGCCAAAAAAATTCCTGAATTTATACGGAACAAAGAGAACCCTGATCTCGTCCAATATAAATGCAAAGAGTTGGAGCCTATTTTATCCGTGACTTACGGATGCATTGTGTATCAGGAGCAGGTAATGGAAATTTTTCGTCAGTTAGCCGGATACACGCTGGGTCAAGCAGATATCATTCGCCGCGCCATCTCCAAAAAGAAGGCAGACGTTCTGCTTAGAGAAAAAGAAAAATTTGTGCAGGGATGCTTAAAAAACGGAATTGCTCCTGCTATATCAGAATCCATTTTCCGTGAAATTGAAGATTTTGCATCCTATGCGTTCAATAAGTCTCACGCTGCCTGCTATTCGGTGTTAGCGTATCAGACTGCATACTTAAAATGTTATTATCCCGCTTATTTCTATGCGGCACTTCTCACTTCTTATATGGCATTTACCGAAAAGGTTTCCTATTATATCCAGTCCGCAAGAGAACGGGGAATTCGTGTCCATTCTCCCGGCATCAATACGGGAAATGTGACCTTTACCGTGAAAAATGATGACATTGTGTTCGGCTTAACCGCCATCAAGGGCATTGGCAAACAACTGGCAGAAGCCATTGTGAGAGAACGGCAGAACCATGGTGATTTTCAATCCTTGGAAGATTTTATCAAACGTCTTTTAGGCAAACAGCTCAACAAAAAAGCCATGGAATCCTTAATCCTGTCAGGCTGCTTTGACGAATTTGACAAGCGAAGTGAACTGCTTTTGGCTTACGAACCCTTAATGGACGAGCAAGCTCATGTGTTGCAGACTCACGTCAGCGGTCAGTTGGATTTATTTGGAATTTCTCTTCGGGAGCCTTCTCCCGAACCCATCCGGAAAAGTCCGAAAAAGAAAGAGCGTTACAAGCCAACGCCGGACGATTTAAAAATGGAAAAACAGGTGCTTGGTCTTTATGTATCGGGGCATCCGTTGGAGCAATTTCAGAAGAAAATCCGTTCTATGGGCGGAGACCCCATTGTTGCAACCAAGGAATCTATGTTGGAAGAGGGAATTTCGGAAAAGAATATCACGGTAATCGGTGTGATTTCCAATCTGGATGTCCGTCGCACCAAGCAGGGAACCCGAATGGCGTTTTTCAGTTTAGAGGATATGTCGGGAGTAGTCAGCTCGATTGCATTCCCTGATTTATATGTGAAAAATACAGATGCCATTTTGGAAGACAACATTGTGGTGGCAGACGGAAGACTGGTGTTAGAGGGAGAAGACACCTTCAAATTCATCTTGACAGGTCTTCGCAGATTCTCCACCGATTTAACCTACTTAAAGCTGTATTTGCGGTTGCCTGAAGAAGCATCTCCCCTCATGACAGATGTTAAGAAGCTGCTCACCTTCTTTTCGGGAGAAACTCCCGTTTATGTGTATTTTGAGAAAGAAAAGCGGCTTAC
Source organism: Oscillospiraceae bacterium (assembly GCA_015068645.1). Taxonomy (NCBI): domain Bacteria; kingdom Bacillati; phylum Bacillota; class Clostridia; order Eubacteriales; family Oscillospiraceae; species Oscillospiraceae bacterium. The sequence goes on along the minus strand of SVKD01000015.1, from coordinate 15,420 downwards.
CGTTGCGCCCAAAAAACTCTGGGTTATGGAAAATAATATCTTAATTGAAAAACTTTCCGCGCTGTTGGGTGCCGACAATGTGAAATTGGTTTCCGATTAGTGCAAAAGAAAACAACTGTGAAAACAGTTGACAAATTGCAAAAAGCAAAATATAATATAAAAAAATAAAAAAAGAAAAAATGTCAGTTTTTAAGAAAGAAAGGATTTAAAATTATGAAAAACTTAAAAATTTTAGCACTTTTGTTGGCAGCATTACTGTGTCTCTCCGCTTGCGGCTCTACTCAGGCAGAAAAAGACAAGTCTTCTAAAACTGCAGCTGCAAACAACACAAAAACTGAAGTTGCAGCCGACGCTGCAGCAGAAGATACCGCGTCTGACGATGGTTCCCAAGAACCCGCTGTAAACGCAGAAGCAACTCCCAGACCGGGCTCCAACATTCCTGATGCAACCACCACCGAAGCTCCCACTCCCGAAGGAGAAAGCTATCAGACTACCGGTATGTATCTGGGTATGGCAGACAGCAATCTGATGGTAATTATCGAAGCAAATCCTGAAGACGGTCAGCAGGAAAAATCTTATCAGATTTCTCCCGAAATTGATTTGGAAGCAATGGGAATCTCTGAAGGCACTTTAGTTGATTTATCCTACACCGTGGATGAAAACGGTATTAAAATTGTGAAGAGCGTTTCCATCGTTGTTGGCGAATAATTTGAAAGAACAATGGAATACCAAAGAAATGAAAACTTCCTCTTTCTCCGCCTGGAGAAAGGGGAAGAACTTTTAGAAGCACTTACTGCTTTGTGCAAAAAAGAAGATATTCAGGCAGGTATGGTTTTGGGTATTGGTGCCACCAATGATGTAACCGTGGGTTTGTTTGATACCGAGAAAAAGATGTACATTTCCAACACCTGCACGGGGGATATGGAAATCACCTCGCTTACGGGGAATATTTCCAGAAAAAACGGGGAACCATACTTACATCTGCATATTCAAGTGGCAGACGAATCCAATCAGGTAATTGGCGGACATTTAAGCCGTTGTGTGATTAGTGTCACAGCAGAAATTACGGTGATTTGCTCCGACATAAAAACCGAGAGAACCCCTAATGAAGACGGCATCAATCTTATCCATTTTCCCACAGCATAAGGAGGGGACAAACCTTGCATCAAAAAAAAGTCAAAGATTCCGAAACCGAGCAGGTTCAGCTGATTCTGCCCGAAGATTTAAATCCGTCGGGGAGGCTGTTTGGCGGAAGACTGCTCGCCTGGATTGATATTGTGGCAGCAATCACTGCCCGTCGCCACGCAGGCTGTAATGTAACTACCGCTTCCATTGACCGCTTGCAGTTTAAAGAAGGTGCATTTCCCGGAGATACTTTAGTCCTGCGGGGACGCATCACCTATGCGGGGAATACCTCTATGGAAATCCGTGTGGACACCTTTCGGGAGCGTGATAACGGAAGACTGCGTCTGATTAACACCGCCTACCTTGTGATGGTTGCTATTGATCAGAATCAAAATCCCGTCAAAGTGCCTGAATTGGTGGTGGAAACCGTCACCGAACAGATGGAGTGGGAAGCTGCCGTGAAGCGCAAAGAACTCCGCAAAGAACGCAAATCTTTGGGATATTAACAAAAAAATCTGCTAAAAATATCCAAAACACGAAAAATATTGAAAAAATAACTTGCAATTTTCAAAGACCTTTGCTATAATATACTTGTTATATTGTAATATAATTAAGAACTATAAACGGAATTTATTTCCGATTGAGAGGAGAATTCACTATGATCGGTGCCGGCGATTTCAGAAACGGCGTTACTTTCCAGGAAGATGGAAACATTTTTCAGGTTGTTGAATTTCAGCATGTAAAACCCGGGAAAGGTGCAGCGTTCGTTAGAACCAAAATCAAAAATATCATTACCGGTTCTGTAGTTGAAAAAACTTACAGACCCACTGATAAATTCCCGAAAGCTCATATCGAAAGAAAAGATATGCAGTATTCCTACAGCGATGGTGACCTGTATTACTTTATGGATCAGGAAACCTTCGATATGATTCCCATCAATGCAAGTCAGGTGGGAGACGCATTAAAATTCGTAAAAGAAAACGAATGCGTTAAAATCTTATCTCACAATGGTAACGTATTCGGTATTGAACCCCCCAACTTTGTGGAATTGGAAGTTACCGAAACTGAACCCGGCTTAGCTGGTAACACCGCTCAGGGTGCAACCAAACCTGCAACCTTAGAAACCGGTGCAACCATCAACGTGCCTCTGTTTATCAACATTGGTGACGTTTTAAGAATCGACACCAGAGACGGAAGCTATATGGAAAGAGCGTAGGCTCTTGCTTCCTTATTTGAAAGGAGAATTCCTATGGAAAATATCGGCGAAAAAATCGCATACTTAAAAGGCTTGGCTGAAGGCTTAAAAGTGGACGAATCCACCAATGAAGGCAAAATCATCAAAGGCATTCTGGACGTTTTAGCAGAAATGAACGATTACATTGAAGAAATCGATGACGATCTGGCAATGGTTCAGGAAGAAATGGACAATATGTCTGATGATTTGGCAGACGTGGAAGACATCGTATTTGAAGAAGACGAAGACGATTGTAACTGCGATTGCTGTGACGATGAAGACGTTTATGAAATCACCTGCCCCAACTGTGGCGAAGAAGTGTATGTAGACGGCGAAACCTTAGAAAACGAAGACATTTACTGTCCTTCTTGCCGTCAGCAGATTGAACTGGATCTGCCCGAAGGTTGTGACTGCGGTTGCGATTGTGACTGTGATTGCGAGGACTAATTCTTTTTAGCAAGAAAAAGGTATGCAAATTGCCGAGTGTTCTTAAGGACACTCGGCAGTTTTATTTGCCTTATGGCGAGTGGTATTTGCTGTTGCAAGTGATATTGCTAAGCAGTTGTATTGCCTTCGGCAGTTTGTTAGCGAATAAAATACCACTAAAACCAAAGGTTTTAATAACACTTTTGATTTATCAAAAATATCACTCTGTACAAAGTACAGAATATCACTTGAAAAAGTAACGATTTTGTCGTATAATTATTGTAGAGGTGATAGTAGTGGCAGATAGTGTTTTGAGAGATAAAGCAAAGCAATTTGCGAAAGATATGGTTTTTCTATGCAGAGAGATTAAATCTAATCATAAAGAATCGGTATTGGTGAACCAGCTACTTCGTTCGGCAACTTCAATTGGTGCCAATCTTCACGAAGCGCAATACGCTCAAAGCAAAAATGATTTCATATCAAAGCTTGAAATAGCACAAAAGGAGTGCTACGAAACAGAGTATTGGTTGGAATTGCTATACGAAACAAATCGTATGGAAGAAGAAAAATATAAGAAAATGCAAAATGAATGTGGTGCTATTCGCAGAATGTTAATATCATCACTAAAAACAGTTAAATCTAAATGAAAAAAGCCTGAAACCAAAATTGCTGTTTCGGGCTTTTTGTATAACGAAAAACATACGATAGTTTGCTATTTCGAAATGTGCGCGTGGATTTTTGATAGAATTTTTTCAAAAAATATTGTAAAATTTTTTTTGGTATGATATAATAAACAAAATAGAATCATTTCGCAATTTTCTGTTTTAAAACTTCCTGCATTGGAGACAATAAACTTGTATATAAGAGGTGATCATATGGAAATTACCAAAGATATTAAATACATCGGCGTAAACGACCACATTGTGGACTTATTTGAAGGGCAGTATGACGTTCCCAACGGAATGTCTTACAATTCCTATGTGATTTTAGATGATAAAATTGCGGTGATGGACACGGTGGATATCAATTTCACCCATCAGTGGCTGGACAATCTGCAGAACACCTTATCAGGCAGAAAACCCGATTATCTGATCATCCAGCATATGGAGCCTGACCATTCTGCAAACATCGTAAATTTTTTGAAAGCGTATCCCGATGCGAAAATCGTGTCATCTTCTAAGGCGTTCACTATGATGAATCAGTTTTTCGGCATGGATTTTTCCGACAAACAGATTGTGGTTGGAGAAGGAGACACCCTATCTTTAGGAAAACATAACCTTACCTTTGTCACCGCTCCTATGGTGCATTGGCCCGAAGTAATCGTGACCTACGATTCCACTGATAAAGTGCTGTTTTCTGCAGACGGGTTCGGCAAGTTCGGAGCGTTGGACGTAGAAGAAGACTGGGCTTGCGAAGCTCGTCGTTACTACATCGGCATCGTTGGAAAATACGGTGCTCAGGTGCAGAATTTATTAAAAAAAGCGGCAGGACTGGATATTGAAAAAATCTGTCCCCTCCATGGTCCTGTGTTAACGGAAAATTTAGGATATTATCTTAATTTATATAACATCTGGTCAAGCTATCAGCCTGAAGAAGAAGGCATTATGATTGCATACACTTCTGTGTATGGCAACACCAAAAAAGCGGTGTTGAAATTAGCAGACCAATTAAAAGCCAAAGGTTGCCCCAAAGTGGTGGTAAACGATCTGGCAAGATGCGATATGGCAGAAGCGGTGGAAGATGCTTTCCGTTACAGTAAACTGGTGCTTGCCACCACCACCTACAATGCGGAAATTTTCCCCTTTATGAAAGAATTTATCAATCATTTAACTGAGCGGAATTTCCAGAACAGAACGGTGGCATTCATTCAGAACGGAAGCTGGGCACCCTTAGCTACCAAAGTGATGAAAGAACTGTTTGCCAAATCTAAAAACTTAACCTTCTGCGAAAATGAAGTAACTATTTTGTCAGCGCTCAATGAAGACTCTCAGGCACAGCTTAACCAATTATCCGACGAGCTTTGCGGTGACTATCTGGCACAGCAGGGCGAAGATGTGGATAAAAACAATTTATCTGCCCTGTTTAACATTGGTTACGGTTTATATGTGATTACATCCAATGACGGCAAAAAAGACAACGGTTTAATCGTAAATACCGTAACTCAGGTGACCAACACTCCCAATCGGATTGCTGTGACCATCAATAAAGAAAATTATTCTCACCACGTGATTAAGCAGACAGGCAAAATGAATATGAATTGCTTAACAACCGACACTCCCTTCTCGGTATTCCAACAATTTGGTTTCCAGAGTGGCAGAAACGTGGATAAATTCGAGGGAGCCGATGTGCTTCGCTCCGATAACGGTCTGGTATTCTTATCCAGAAATATCAACTCTTTCCTGTCTTTAAAAGTGGAAAACTACGTGGATTTGGATACCCACGGCATGTTTATCTGCTCCGTGACCGAGGCAAGAGTCATCAATCAGAATGAGTCTATGACTTATTCCTATTATCATCAGCACGTGAAACCAAAGCCCCAAACGGATAAAAAAGGCTATGTCTGCAAAATCTGCGGATATGTTTATGAGGGGGAACCCCTGCCTGACGATTTTATCTGCCCCTTATGTAAACACGGTGCTTCGGACTTTGAGAAAATTGTGTAAGAGCTGAAATTTTCAGCTAATATAAACTAAACAAATAATTATGATATCATTATGGAGGTATGAAACAATGAAAAAATATGTATGTGACGTATGCGGATGGGTATATGACGAAGCAGAAGGCGCTCCCGATGCAGGAATCGATGCAGGAACCACCTGGGAAAACGTGCCCGAAGATTTCGTTTGTCCCTTATGCGGCGTTGGGAAAGACAGCTTTTCCGAAGAATAATTTTTTTCGTATTTTTAGTAATTTAAATTAAATTTTTTATTATATCACAACAACGGAGGAATTTATCATGTCCAAATATCAAGGAACTCAGACTGAAAAAAACTTAATGGCAGCATTTTCCGGTGAAAGCGAAGCAAGAAATAAATACACCTATTTTGCATCCAAAGCAAAAAAAGATGGTTACGAACAGATTGCAGCGTTATTCTTAAAAACTGCTGATAACGAAAAAGAACACGCAAAACTGTGGTTCAAAGAATTGGAAGGCATCGGCGATACTGCTGATAACTTAGTTGCAGCAGCAAACGGCGAAAACTATGAATGGACCGATATGTATGCAGGTTTCGCAGAAACTGCTGAAAAAGAAGGATTCACCGAACTGGCAGAAAAATTCCGTTTGGTTGCGGCAATCGAAAAAAGCCACGAAGAAAGATACCGTGCATTATTAAAGAACGTGGAATCCAAAGAAGTATTCAAAAAAGCAGAAACCAAAGTTTGGGAATGCCGTAACTGCGGTCACTTAGTAACCGGTGACAGTGCGCCTGAAATTTGTCCTACTTGTGCGCATCCTCAGAGTTATTTTGAGATTCATGCAGAAAACTATTAAGAAATGAAGAAACGAATCAATAATAGAGAATAAAGAATAAAAATGGTGGCATCTTGCGGATGCATTTTAATGCAGGCTTTGCCTGCCACCACAATTCTTCATTTTTCACGATTCATTATTCATTGCAGGGGAGGAGCGTGCTCCTCCCTTGTGTAATTTTCCAGCAGGCAGGTGAAATCTTATGACCATGGTATTATTAACGGCATTAGGCGTTGGCGGTGCCACCATGATTGGGGCGTTGCTCGGCTTCCTCTTTAAAAAACAAACTCATAAATTTTCGGATATCGTGCTGTCCTTTGCGGCAGGTGTCATGTTCTGTGCAGCGGTAATCGGCCTCATTATGCCCTCTTTGGAATATGGCGGAAAGTATGGTATTCTCATTACCATTGCAGGCATTTTTGTGGGTGCGCTGTTTTTAAATATGTTAGATAAGCTGGTTCCCCATTTACATAAATTGGCGGGAGCAGACATTGAAAGTCACCATCAGACCAACTTAAATAAAGTGCTTCTGTTTGTAATGGCAATTGCCATTCACAATCTGCCCGAAGGTCTTGCCGCAGGGGTTGGATTTGGTACGGATAACATAGAGCAGGCGTTGGTGATCGCAGGTGGGATTGCACTTCAAAATATTCCCGAAGGAATGGTCATCATTGCACCTATGCTGGCAGCAGGCGTTTCCAAAGGCAGAACCCTTATGATTGCCCTCGCCACAGGTTTGGTGGAAGTGGTGGGCACATTGCTGGGATATTTTTCGGTATCCATTTCCACTGCAGTACTGCCCTTTATGCTTGCCTTTGCAGGCGGGGTAATGCTTTATGTCATCAGCGATGAAATGATTCCCGAAACTCACGCCCACGGACATGAACGGGGTGCAACCTATTCGTTTTTAATTGGCTTCTGCGTGATGCTTGTGACCGACGTATTATTAGGATAAACAAAAAAGGTATGGATTGATTTCCATACCTTTTTTTATGTTTATCTTGAATAGAGCCAAAATGAGCGGAAAAATGATTCAAAAAGCGGAGAAAACGGCACACCGTTTCAATAGTGTGCTATGCTAAAAATGGAAAGAAAAGGGCATAGAATGAATCAATCAAGCCCGTAGGGGTAACCCGAAGGCGTACCGAGTGTACGCCGATGGGTGAAGTTCATTTGCTTATGCGCATTTTTACCTCATTGTAAAATGGAAAGAAAAGGACATAGAATGAATCAATCAAGCCCATAGGGGTTACCCGAAGGCGTACATTGGTACGCCGAGAGGCTTGATTGGTACATAGCAAAAGGCATTTAAATCAAATTGTTTGCCAAAACAATTTCACCTTAAATACAAAAAGCATGAGAAAATTCCCATGCCTTTTGCGTTCTATGTTCTTTTATTCCATTTTTTAGAAGGTGAGGACTTCGATGCCCATAATGTTACCAAATTCAACGATCTGGTCATACAGGTCTTCGCCATAGCCCAAGCAGCCGTATTCGTTGTTCCAGCTTTCAACCAGAGCACCGATATCGCCGTCCACTTTTACAAAAGCGTGGGGCCAGAAAGGAATACCGCATTCGTGACGACGAGCTTCCAGTTCTTCTTTTGCAGGCTGGAACACTTCGCAACGAGCCACGCAAATTCTGAATTTGCCGTCCACTCTGCTGATACGAGCAAGAACCCCTTTACCGCTCTTACATACTAAGTCGATAGATAAGCCGCCGGCTTCCCCTTCGGTGGGAATACCATGACCTGCTAAGCCCACGCCGTCTTCATTTGCTAAGCAGGGCGGAACAGCACCGTCACCGATGATTTTGATTTCGTTGGTAGCTTTGTTCACGTGCTGTAAGTCACCATAGTAGATGGGGTCTTTGGAAAGTCCCATAATCATAATGGAGGTTAAGCAGGTGTTGAAGTCAGATAAGGTAGCGGTGGGAACACCGTCGTTTAACATCATACTCTGTGCAAAACAGGTTGCAGCATAGTAGTCACCCATGCCGGGGAAGGACTGAATGGTGTAGTAATCGAATCCTTCTTTTTCTTTTAAGGTTTTTAATGCTAAGTATAAACGGATGGAACGGATGTTACCGTCGTTACGTTCTACCTTGCAGGTGAAGTTATTGTCAATCCAGTCACAAACTTTGTCAACTTCTGCCTGGGGAATTGCTTTTGCAGTTTCTACCAGTTCCATGGTGTCACGGGTGTCGATATCGATACCGAAGGTTTTCATCCACTGAGAAGGATCAGCAACACCGCAGGTCTGACCCATACCACGTCCGCCGAATGCTCTTAAGGTGGTTAATTCCATGCTCTTTTTCAGTTTGGAAGCTTTACAGAAGTTTGCTACTCTTTTTACGTTATTGATATCGGAAACACCGCCGTAAACGAATTTGTGTTTGATGCCAACTTCGTTTAATGCTGCGCTTAATACCAAGCCGCCAACAGGACGCCAGCCCTGAGAACCGTCGTGAGTCCAGATTACGATACCTTTTCCGGTTTTTGCGAATTCACGGATAGCACCGATCATGTGTGCTGCCCATACCCAGGTACCGGAGAATAATACTAAAGTGTCGATAGAATCATCTTTTGCTAAGGGAAGAATTACATTTTTTGCTTCTTCTTTGGTAGCAATGATCAATTTTTCTTCTACTAATTCCACGCCTTCAGCTTTCAGTGCTTTTTTGGAATTTTCGATGACGCTTTCGTCAATGAATAAGTTGCCGTCCGGGTCTAATAAACCGTCTTTATGTACACCGTAAACGACAAATGCAGTTTTGGATTTTAACATAATGGTTTTCTCCTTTTTTGGTTTTTAATATTTTAACCTAATTTTTTTTCGATTTCATCGTTGCCCGAAATCACGTTGATTTCCACACGGAATTTTTTGGTTTCTCCCGGTTGTAGGAAGGGGAGCAAGCCGTTTTTTCTAAGATAATCACGGGATTCGCAAGGCACATTTGCAGGCTCTAACGCCAATACATAGTCTTTCACATCTTCCAATACCCACTGGGTTAGGTAGGGCAAATCCTTACTGTCAAAGCTGATGGCTACGGCAAGTCCGCCCTCTAATTCGGGGTTATGAATCCACACGGTTTCAGTGTCACCACCGAAAGTGTGCATATAATTTTTTTCTGCATTGGCACCGTCAGGTTTTTTGATGGACGCCTGTTCATCCATTCGCTCTTTGGTGTAGTCATCATAACCAACACATTCTTTGCTGGGCACGTGAACAACGGCATCTTCACATAACAGGGGATAGCCGAAATTGATATGATAAAGCAGGTTGAACGGACATTCTTTGCCACCCTCATTGGTGATTTCATCTTCAATCACCACGGACGATTTTCCGAATTGGGAAGAAATGCTTCGTTTGATGCCGATTTTATGACCAAAGGGAGTGCTATCGTGCAGTTCCCCCGTAATTTTTAAAATCCCTGCTTCGTAATCGGACAAATCACACACTTTTTTAGCGGGAAGGGAAGTCCATCTGCCGTGCTGCCCTAAGAGTTCGCCGTTATCCTCGCAAGGAGGACCTAGGTGAGTGGGTCCGCAGGTGGTGAGTAAGCCTGCGGAAAACGTACGGAGCCATTCGATTCCAGACGCATCAAAATGAGCAGGATGGGCTTCCATATTTTCGGTTAAAAAGGCAAGGTTGGTGCCTTTATAGGATGCCAAGGAAATGTCTAAACCACGGTCACACACCACGGTATAGCAAAAACCGCTTCCCGTGTTCACGTCAATACAACGGCAACCGTCGGTGATACCGTCGGTTAAACGGTAATGACGGGTTCCGCCCATCTGAATGGTGTTTCCCATATATTTTTTGGTATCTTTTCGATTGATTTCACTCATAGCGGTTTCCTCGGCTCATCTTTTTTTGATTGTTACTTTTATTATAACAAATATCTTTTTTGAAAAAAAGATAAATTTGTGCAAACTATGTGTCATTTGTTCACAAAATGACATTTTGTATATATTTTTTGGTTTCAAATTGACTTTTTTATCATAGCGTGTTATAATCAGCTTGTATAAAATATTATTTCATAGGGAGAAACACTATGAAACAAGTTATGAAAAAAAGGAAAAAAACATTTTCATCTGTGCAGATTATCTTGCTGGGTTTTTTCGGATTGGTTCTGTTGGGGAGTTTTGTGCTAAGTCTGCCCATCAGTTCTCAAAACGGACAGCCTGTGCCATATATTGACGCCTTATTTACCGCCACCACCTCGGTATGTGTGACGGGGCTGGTCACTGTGCCCACTGCGTTTGCCTGGAGTGTGTTCGGGCAGGCGGTCATCTTAGTGCTGATTCAGATTGGCGGTTTGGGTGTGGTCACCGTAATGGCGGCATTTATGATTTCCTTAAAAAAGAAAATGGGTATGGATGACAGGATACTCATCAGCGATTCTTTTAACTTGAGTTCCATGGACGGGATTGCCGTTTTTGTAAAAAAGGTGCTTGCCCTTACCTTCACCATTGAAGGAATCGGAGCTTTGCTTTATATGACGGTGTTTATTCCCGAATTTGGATTGACGGGTATCTGGTTTGGCATTTTTCATTCTGTTTCTGCATTCTGTAATGCGGGGATTGATTTATTGGGAAGTGCAAGCCTTTGTCCGTACGTGTTGAATCCTGTGGTGAATTTTACCACCATGTTTTTAATTATTTCGGGTGGCTTAGGCTTTGTGGTGTGGTTTGACATTTTTGAAAATCTCCGCCACAAAAGAAGACGTGGCATTCGCTTTTTAAGCCTGCACAGCAAAATTGTGCTGTCAGTCACTACGGTTCTTTTGATTGGCGGCGGTATCGTTTACTTTTTGCTTGAGTGCAATAATCCGTTGACGATCGGCAATTATTCATTTGGTGAGAAAGCGATGGTTTCGCTCTTTCAGTCGGTGACCACAAGAACCGCAGGATTTGCGACAATCCCGCAGGAAAATCTGACGGGAGGTTCTTCGTTTTTGAGCTTGCTTTTGATGTTTGTGGGCGGGTCTCCCGCAGGTACGGCAGGTGGTGTCAAAACAGTTACGCTGTTCGTCTTGTTTATGACAACTTTGGCAGTGATTCGCTCCAAACGGACGGTGGATGTGTTTCATCGACAGATTTCTTTGGAAATTGCGAAAAAGGCACTGGCTGTTTTCTTGTTTTCCATGTTGGTGGTAATTGGCTCCACCTTCCTGCTTTTGGTTGTGCAGGGCGGAGACCTTATGGATATCCTCTATGAAACCGTCAGCGCCACCGCAACGGTTGGTTTAACACGTAATTACACGGGCGGTTTGAATTTTTTTGGCAAAATGATTATTATTTTAACGATGTATTTCGGCAGGGTAGGACCTATTTCTCTGGCGTTTGCGTTCAGCACGGATAAACGCAGAGAAAATTCGGTGGTCAATCCCCAAGAAGATGTAATTGTAGGATAAGGAGAAAAAAGATGAAACTTCATAAAAGCTATGCAGTGTTTGGATTAGGAAGATATGGTAAGGCGGTTGTCAGAGAGTTATTGGAGAACGGAGCATCTGTTTTGGCGGTGGATTATAACCAGAAAACGGTGGATGCATTAGCCGATGAAATTCCCTTGGTCAAATGTGCTGATGCTACTGATCCCGCTGTGATAAAACAGCTTGGAATTTCCGAGTTCGATGTGGTGGTAATTGCCATGGCGGAAAATTTCGAGGCAAGTGTAATGGCAACTCTTTTGTGTAAAGAACAAGGAGTGGAAAGGGTGATTGTAAAATGTGCCAATGAGGCTCATCGTGCCATTTTAATGAAATTGGGGGCAGATGAAGTGGTAATTCCCGAATCAGAATCAGGAATTCGTTTGGCAAAAAATTTGGTTTCCTCCGGCTTTGTGGATATTGCGGAGATTTCGGAAGATATTTCTGTGCTGGAAATATCCGTAAAAAAAGAATGGGTTGGCAAAACATTGTTGGAATTGGAACTTCGTAAAAAGTATAATATGAATGTGGTTGCCCTAAAAAAAGAGGGGGTAACCGATATTTCATTCCGTCCCGATACAGTGCTTGAGAGTGGCACACAGATGATTGTGATTGCCGATAAAAACACCTTATCCCGTATGAAGTAGAGAGAAAAACGATGTTAAATATCAATCAGGTAAACTTATATAAAATATTCCGTGATTTTTACACCCTCACCAATATGCGGGTGGTTTTGTTCAGTAAAGAGCAGGAGCAGCTGATGGAGTATCCCTCCACCCGTCATAATTTTTGTGATTTGATTTGCAAAAGTGGTCATTGGGCCAAACAGTGTGAAAACTGTGACAGAAAAAACGTGCAAATCTGTTCCCGAGAGCAGAAGACAGTAAAATACCTTTGCCATCTTGGGCTTTGGGAATGTATTGTGCCCATCTATGATGACAACGGTATTATCGGATATGTGATGTTTGGGCAGGTGCTTCCCGACGGGGAAGCAGATGTTACCAGAAAACAGTTGGCAAAACAGTTTGCGGAAGAGGATTTTCCCGGGATTTCGGAGGCAATCCAAAAAATTCCTGCCAAATCCAAGGCGGAGCTTTCTGCCTGTATCACGGTGTTGCAGTCGTTGGCGGCATATATGCTGTCCAACCAGTGGGTCACTCCTCAAAAATCTGAATTTATCCGTCATATGGACAAATTCATTGAAAAAAATTTGGAAAAAAATATCGGTGTGGAGGATATCTGTGCCGAATTTCATATCCGAAGAACTCGTCTTTACAGCGTGGCAAAGGACTATTTGGGATGCCCCATTGCCGAGTATATCCGCAAGCAAAAAATTCAGCATGCTTGCCGTTTGCTTTTAGAAACCGACGAATCGGTAAATCAGATTGCCTATCGGGTTGGCTTTTACGATTACGGTCATTTCTCCCGTATTTTTCGGGATATTAAAGGAAGGACCGCCACCGAATATCGCAAATCCCATCGGCAAAGATAGTTTTTTATAAAATACTGAAAAATATCCATCAAAAAACCGCTCAGAATGCCTCTGAACGGTTTTTTTCTTTCTTATAAGGATTTTATCGCTTTGTAAAGATTTTCGTATTTTAAGTAGTGTTTTTGATATTCTTTTGCGGTTTCGGGGTTGGGGTGGAAGATTTTGCGCACTGCTACCAGTTTGTCAACCGCTTCTTCTAAGGTGTTCCAAACGCCCATTGCAACCCCTGTCATTGCCACGGTGCCTGCAGAACCAACTTCTTTGCAGTCTAACGCGGTGATATCGGTGTTTAAGATATCTGCTTTAATCTGCAGCCATAAGTCGGAGGTTGCGCCGCCGCCTGTTGCACGAATTTCCTGAATCTGGCCTGTCATTTCCTTCATGGTGTTGAAGTTTAAGAGCATTTCATAAGAAGTGCCTTCCATTAAGGCTTTGTATAAGTCATATTTGGAAGTTTCCAAAGTAACGCCCACAAATGCGGCTTTGGAATCGTTATCCATATAGGGAGTTGCTGCTCCTGAAAAATGGGGAAGCACCAAAATGCCTGTGGGGCCCACCGGTGCAGCCTTGTCCAATTCGGCATACACGTTTTTGCCTTGTTCTTCTGCCTGCTTGTTTTCTAATTCCGCAAAATTATCACGGAACCATTTTAAGGTTGCGCCGCCTGTGTAGGAAAGTGCATAACAAGCATAGCTGCCGTTCAGATAAGGAACAATGGAATATCCGCATTTGTAAATGCCCGGATTCTGCGGTTTTTCATTTAACATAACGGGAATACATTCCACGGTACCGGTGCCGTCCATAGCAGAATCGGTGGAGAAAATTCTTGCACCAATCATTCCGCCAATCTGGTCGTGACCGCCGTTTACAATGGTGATATCATAAGAAATGCCCAGTTCTTTTTTCAGTTCCTCTTTCACTTTGCCTGCAATAGAACCTGTGGGAACTGCTTTGGACATTAAAGAGATATCTACTCCCAGTTTTTCAAAACCTTCTTCGTAGTAGCAAAGGTTTTCAATATCAAACATTCCGGTACGGGCTGCCAACGAATAGTCGGTCTGTGCATTGCCCGTCAAGGTGTATACAATGAAATCTTCGCCCAGTAAAATGTGTTTACATTTTTGGTAAAGCTCAGGCTTATTGTGTTTCCACCATAAAATTTTGGGGAAACTGTAAAGGGAATGGGGTTCTACCCCGGTAATCATCGCTAAGTGTTCTTTTCCCAGAGTATCGCACATCAGTTTGCATTCTTCTTCTCCTCTGGGGTCGGTATAAAGCATCGAGGGCGCTAAAATATTGTCGTCCTCATCCAGCATTGCAAAGGTTTCCCCAAAGCTGGTAACGCCCAATGCGTCAATCTGATATTCGGCTACTGCCTGTTTTAGCAGGGATAATACCCCGTTTTTCACGTCGTTAAAATCAATTTCGTGTTGACCGTTTTTACGGATGATGTCATATTCTTTATAGTAAGTGGTCAAATATTCTGCTTTCTCGTTGTACAACGCGATTTTACAACCGGTGGTACCCACGTCTAAGCCGCCTAAAATCATAGGAAACATCCTCCTTTTTATTATTTGATTTTATTATAGCAGAGGAAGGGTGCAGAATCAAGTCTTTTTGGAAAAAATGTGTCGGAAAGTGAAATAAGGTTCAAATCCTGTTACAAAAAAACGGGCAACACCTTGCGGTGTCACCCATTTTCTTATGGTCGGGATAACAGGATACAGCCGCCAATGGCGTCTTGGTTGCTCGGCGACCCAAAGGCGATGCCTTTCGGTACCCGCCTTGCGCACCAACTTCGCTAAAAACCGTTCCCCAAACGGTTTTCTTGACGCTCGTTGCCTTCTTAAGGTTCAAATCTTGTTACAAAAAAACGGGCAACACCTTGCGGTGTTACCCATTTTCTTTTGGTCGGGATAACAGGATACAGCCGCCAATGGCGTCTTGGTTGCTCGGCGACCCAAAGGCGATGCCTTTCGGTACCCGCCTTGCGCACCAACTTCGCTAAAAACCGTTCCCCAAACGGTTTTCTTGACGCTCGTTGCCTTCTTAAGGTTCAAATCCTGTTACAAAAAAACGGGCAACACCTTGCGGTATTGCCCATTTTCTTTTGGTCGGGATAACAGGATTTGAACCTGCGGCCTCTTCGTCCCGAACACGCTCTAAAGCCTGATATATAGCGGTTTTTACCTTTTTTAGCCCTTTCCGCTACATTTAACATGCTCTTTAGACATCTTA